>CAZGWX010000184.1:0-6001 GCA_964529515.1 uncultured Acidimicrobiaceae bacterium | reverse complement strand
ACTGGAACACGGAAGATGTTCTGGCGTCAGAACCGACCTATGAGAACGACGTCATCACCTACGAGCTCCAGGAGAAAGCCGTCTGGACCAACCCGGATGGGTCGACCACGCCGGTGAGCGTGGATGACTTCATCCTCCAGTGGAAGTTCCTGAGCGGCAACCCCGAGCACTGCCTCGTCGGCGAGCTCGATCCCGAGACCGGTCTCCCGGCCGAAGGCTCCGAGGGCTGCTTCCCAGCGAGCACGTCACGCTACGAGGACATCGTTGACATCACGGCCGAAGGCCAGACGATCAGCGTTCAGTTCCCCGAGGGGTACCCCTACGCCGAGTGGCACGCCCTTTACGGCGGTCTCTACTACCCGGCACACATCGCGGAGGCGCAGGGCTTTGACCTTGCCACTGCGGAGGGCGTCTCCGGTGCGTCGGTGTACTTCAACACCACGGTCCCGGACTGGTCCGGTGGTCCGTACCTGTTCGAGGACGCCACCGTCGGCGAGCGTGTCGTCATGGTCCCCAACCCGTCCTACTACGGGACGGATGATGTGGCCACTCTCGGCACTGTGACCAAGGAAGTGATCGAGGACCGCGGTTCGTGGATCCCGGCGCTGACCAACCGTGACCTTCACGGTGCGTCGCCGGCTTCGTTCGACGCCGACCTGCTCCAGCAGCTGGACGGCCTGAGCGACGTCAGCTACAGCATCGGCTCCGGTGGGGCGGTGTGGGAGCACGTCGACATGAACATGACGACGCTGGCAGACCCCGCACTTCGCAAGGCCATCTTCACGGCCATCGACCGTACGGACGCTCGGGAGCGCATCTACGGCGCCATCGAGCCCCAGTTCCGCAACAACCACATCTTCCCGATGAACGACCCGAACTACTTCGAAGACTTCATTGAGGGAACGGGTTACGGAAGCGGTGATGTGGCGGCTGCCACGGCCATCCTCGAAGAGGCCGGCTACACCGGCATGGACGGTGGCGCTGGCGCCCTGACCGCCCCGGACGGCACCACGGTGCCTGATGTCCGGTTCGGCTTCTCGGCCGCCAACACCAACCGTGGCACCTTCGTGGAGCTCACGCAGGCCTACCTGGCGGACATTGGCATCAACGTGGTGCCGGTTCCGGCTCCCGCCTTGGGTGCCCTGCTCGTCTCCCCGGACTGGGACATGGTCATCTTCGGGTGGAGCGGTTCCCCGCTCTTCACGGCGTCGGCCGACCAGTTCTGGTGGTCAGAGAGCGGCAGCAACTTCGGTGGTCTCAGCAACGCTGAGCTCGACACCATCGTGAAGGACATGCTGGTCGCCGAGACCCTTGACGAGGCTGCAGTCCTGGCCAACCAGGCCGTGCAGATCGTCATGGACGAGGCGTACTCGCTGACACTGTGGGACACGATGAACCTGACTTTCATGGGCACCGAGCTCGTGAACGCCAGGGACAACCACTTCGACAGCACGAGGGCCTACCACAACGTGGGCCAGTGGGGTCTCGCCGCCAACTAGCGGTACGAAACCTCAACCTGAAGGGGCCGGGCGCTCAGCGCCCGGCCCCTTTCTTTGTGCCGGGACGAGTGGCGGAAACGGGGAATCGCGGTCTAGCATCGGTGCGTGCTCGTCTATGTCCTGCGGCGCCTGGCCACGACCATCCCGGTCCTGATCGCAGCGACCTTCTTCACGTTCGTCCTCGTCGATGTCTCCGGCGACCCACTCGAAGAACTCCGGTTTGCCACTCCGCCGGTTCCCGAGGCCACCATCAAGGCTCGGGAACTGCAGCTTTACCTCGATCGCCCCACCGTTGAGCGCTACTGGCTTTGGCTAACCGGCATCGGCGAGACTCGAGGTGACATTGGGATTCTCCAGGGCAAGTGGGGACCCTCCATCCAGGGCGCCACGAATATCGGACAGGAGATCGGCGAACGATTCTGGATCACCTTCCGGCTGGTGGGGGCGGCCACGGCGTTCGCCTTGGGCCTCGCTGTGATCACCGGAGTCATCAGCGCGGTCAAGCAATACTCCTCCACCGACAACCTCCTCACCTTCTTCGGTTTCCTGGCCCTGGCCATGCCGACGTTCTGGCTGGCCGCACTGATCAAGGAGGGCGGTATTTGGTCCAACCAGACTTTCGGGACCAACTTCGCCACCATCGGCGCTACCTCTCCCCTCTTTTATCGTATGGACGGGTGGGAGGCGTTCATGGACATCGTCCTCCATCTGGTCCTGCCCACGCTCACGCTGATGCTCACGGGCTATGCCGCCATCAGCCGCTACCAGCGCGCGTCGATGCTGGAAGTGCTCAACAGCGACTACATCCGCCTCGCCCGCGCCAAGGGCCTCAGCAACCGCGTGGTCATGCGCCGGCACGCTCTGCGCACCGCTCTAATCCCGGTGGTTACCCTCGCCGCACTCACGGTGTCCGGTGCACTCACGGGGGCAGTGATCACGGAGACGGTGTTCCGGTGGCGCGGATTGGGCACCTTCCTCGTCTCAGCCATTGGAGCCTACGACGCCTTCGCCGTCATGGCCTTCCTGGTGCTCGCCGGAGTCCTCGTGGTGGGCGCCAACCTGATCGCTGATCTCCTCTACGGCGTCCTCGACCCCAGGATTCGATATGACTGACCTGGAAAAGCGGGAGACCGAGACGCTCGAGGGAGTGGTCACCACCGACCTTCCGCTGCGCAGCGCCGACGCAATCACCACCCAGGAGCGCACCCAATTCAGTATGGTGATGACGAGGTTCCTTCGCCACCGCGTCGCAGTGGCCAGCCTGATCGGCTTCATCCTCATTGTCCTCTTCGCATTCGTCGGACCTCTGATATGGCAGTGGGACCACACCATCCACCGCGAGATCCCGAGCGACCAGCCGCCGAGCTGGGACCACCCGTTCGGCACCACACGAGCGGGCCAGGACGTGATGGGCCAGGTCATGCGCGGGACCCAGCAGACCCTCAAGGTCGGATTCCTCGTTGCCCTCCTGTCCACCGGGATCGGCGCCACCTGGGGGGCCGTCGCCGGGTACTACCGCGGCCGCATCGACTCGGTCATGATGCGCATGGTCGACGTCATCATCGTGATCCCCATCCTGGTGATCGTGCTGGTGCTGGCCGGATTCACCCGGGGGACGACATGGCTCAGCGTCGCCCTCATCATCGGCCTGTTCGGGTGGACTGGCACCGCGCGGGTGGTTCGGGGAATGGTGCTGTCCCTGCGCGAACAGGAGTTCATCGAGGCTTCGCGTGCCATGGGCGCGGCAGACGGCCGAATCATCTTCCGCCATCTGCTCCCCAACACGGCCGGAGTCATCATCGTCGACGCCACCCTGGTGATCGCCGTGGCCATCCTGGTCGAAGCCGCCCTCTCGTTCCTCGGATTCGGCATCCAGATCCCCGACACATCGCTGGGCCTGCTGATCCAGAACGCCCAGACTGCGGTGTTCACGCGCCCGTGGCTGTTCTACATTCCGGGCGTGTTCATCATCTTGATCGTGCTCACGATCAACTTCATCGGCGACGGCCTCCGCGACGCCCTGGATCCGAAACAGCAGATGGTTCGGCGTTGACCGTGGTGACGGACCCCTGGCCCGACACCGACTTGCTCCTCAAGGTCGAAGATCTCACCGTCGAGTTCCCCACGGATGACGGTCTCGTCCAGGCGGTGCGCGGTGTCTCCTACGAGCTGAGGCGGGGCGAGACTCTCGGAATCGTCGGCGAGTCCGGGTCCGGGAAGTCGGTCTCGTCCCTAGCCATCATGGGCCTCCTGCCCAACACCGCCCGCGTCTCGGGCTCCGCCAAGCTTCTCGGTCACGAGGTCCTCGGACTCGAAGACGCCGACCTCTCCAAGATCCGGGGAAACAAGATCGCCATGATCTTCCAGGACCCGCTGACCTCACTGAGCCCGGTGTACAGCATCGGCTACCAGCTCTCCGAGGCAGTGCTGGCCCACCGCGACGTCCCCAAGGAGAAGGCCTGGGCGCGGGCGGTCGAGCTTCTCGACATCGTCGGCATTCCGAACCCGGAACAGCGGGCCAACAGCTTCCCCCACGAGCTCTCCGGTGGGATGCGCCAAAGGGTGGTCATCGCCATCGCCATGGCCAACGACCCCGATGTCATCATCGCCGACGAGCCGACAACCGCACTCGATGTGACTGTCCAGGCCCAAGTGATGGGCGCCCTCGAGAGTGCCCGCGAGGCGACCGGCGCGGCCATGATCCTCATCACCCATGACCTCGGGGTCGTCGCCGGAACCGTCGACCGGGTCTGCGTCATGTATGCGGGCAAGTTGGTCGAGACCGGCACGGTGGATCAGGTCTACTACGAGCCCCGGATGCCCTACACACTGGGCCTTCTTGGCAGCCTCCCCCGCCTCGACGCTGCCAGGGCCCACCGCCTGACACCCATCGTCGGGAGTCCTCCCTCCCTCGTCAACCTGCCCACTGGGTGCCCGTTCTCTCCGCGTTGCCCGATCGTGCAGCCGATCTGCATCGAACAAGAGCCCCCCCTCTTCAACGTCGGCAGCAATGGTCAACGGTCCGCTTGTCACTTCCACGAGCGGCTCATCGGAGCCAAGCCAGTGGATCTCTTCCCACCGACTTTCACCGACGAAGAAATCGCCGCTGCAATCGAGGAGCCAAATTGACCGCCGCACCCACCGCGCCGACCAAGGTCGAGCCGATCATCCGGGCGCGCAAGCTCGTCAAGCACTTCCCGATCCATTCCAAGGGATTCTTCCGGCGACGGGTCGGCGACATCCACGCGGTGTGCAGCGTGTCCCTCGACCTGATGCCCGGCCGCACGATGGGCCTCGTCGGCGAGTCCGGATGCGGTAAGTCGACGACCGCACGGCTCCTGCTCAACCTGATCCCGGCGGACTCGGGCACAGTCTTCTACGAGGGCAAGAACCTGGTGGAGATGTCGCGCAAGGATCTGCAGCCCGTGCGACGTCAACTCCAAATCGTCTTCCAGGACCCGTACGCCTCGCTCGACCCCAGGATGACGGTGAGCAACCTGATTGCGGAGCCCCTGCAGATCCACGGTCTGTGGAGCGACGGCGGGAAGCAGCGGGTCAGGGAGCTGCTGAAGACTGTGGGCCTGAATCCCGAGCACGGCAACCGCTACCCGCACGAGTTCTCAGGTGGACAGAGGCAGCGGATCGGCGTCGCGCGTGCTCTCGCGCTGAACCCGAGGTTCCTGGTCCTCGATGAACCGGTGTCGGCGCTCGACGTTTCCATCCAGGCCGGCGTCCTCAACCTATTGGAGAACCTCCAGGATGAGCTGGGACTCACGTACCTCTTCGTCTCCCACGACCTCTCGGTCGTGCGGCACATCGCCAACGACCTGTCGGTGATGTATCTCGGGCGCATCGTCGAAGCGGGGACCGCCAGCCAAATCTTCGCCGCTCCGTCCCACCCGTACACGCAGGCGTTGATCTCGGCCATCCCCCTTCCTGACCCGCGCAAGGAGCGGTCCCGCAGGAGGATCATCCTCGAAGGCGACGTGCCCAGCCCGGCCAACCCGCCCTCCGGCTGCCGCTTTCGAACCCGCTGTCAGAAGTTCGCCAACGAACTCACCGAAGACGAGCGTCAGAAGTGCATCGAGGAGACACCGCGGCTTCTCGATCGCAACAACGTCGGCCACCGGACCGCCTGCCATTACGCGGAAGTGGTGAAGATGATGCCGGAGGAAGTCCTGGCCTGAGGTACCGGTCGGCTACTGCCCCTTGGGGTGCCAGACGGTCTTGATCTCCGTGAACGCCCCGATCCTGTAGGGACTGCGCTCAGGTCCGTCGCCAGCCAGACGCAGGCGCTTCACGTTGTGCACCGAGCCCTCCTGCAGTCGCAGAACCTGCTCGGCCGTCGCCCCGGTGCCGTCGATGGCATTGACGTCCATGTGGTCGGCGAGCCACGGGATCAACTCGTCCTTGCGTCCGGTGAGGATGTTGACCACGCCGCCGGGCACGTCGGAGGTGTCGAGGACCTCGGCGAACGTGATCGCCGGCATGGGCGCGGACTC
>CAZGWX010000183.1:0-7220 GCA_964529515.1 uncultured Acidimicrobiaceae bacterium | reverse complement strand
GGTACTCCCCCACAAGTGGGGGAGAAATCCTGCGACTAGTTGATCGAAGGCTCGAGATCCGCCGCGTGGGCGATCCATCCTTCGACCATTGATTCGGTGGGCAGGCGGCTCACCACCTTGTTCGACCCGTTGAGCCCGATGATCTTGGCGACGAGGGCCGTGGGATTGCGCCGCCGCAGGTCCCTCAGGGTGTCGACTCCGGCGGCGACCAACAGCTGTGCGTACTCCGCGCCCACGCCGGGAATTCGGAGCAAGTCAGCGTGGTGGACCCACAACTGAAGGTCGGTGGGCCCAAAGCCAGTCGCCTTGGCCAGCTCGCTCCGGCCGCGACGTGTCGAAGCTCTTTCGATGAGGGCCTTGGAAGTCCGCACTCCAGACTTGCGCAACTTCGTGGCCCGCTTGTGATCGATCCCGGCAACCTGATCGATACGCGCCATATCCCCTTTTTCTCCGCTCGCCGTCAGGCCCCTCGACTCTAGACAATCGCGCACGAGCCGGGTCAGTGGCGTGGGCGCATCTCGGTGACGTCGGTCTCGGTGTCGACGTCGCGAGGCATCTGGTCGGAGAACCACACCTCGTTGACCCACTCTGGATGCGCCCGCCAGAGACGCATCGCACCTTCGTCCCCCTCGAGCGACATGACTCTCGACCACAACGACCGGTCAACGACGACCGGGTTGCCGAGCGTGTACCTGTACTTGGGGATGCTCACCTGGCGGCCCGCCTTGCGGTGCGAAGCCAAGAGCTCGGTCACCAACTCCGGTGACACATCGGGCTGGTCCCCCATCAGTACCAACGCCCGCTCGGCGCGGGAGAGACGGGTCAGCGCATCCAGGCCGACACGCAAGGACGAGGCAATGCCCTCCTCCCACTCCGGGTTCTCGATGACACCTGCGTCGCCGAAGTCGACCTCCGCCATCACCTGCTCGGAATCGGCACCCAGGACCACCCACACCTCGTCGACGGGCATCTGCCGCGCCGCGGCGAGGACACGGCCGAGGAGGGTCGTATCGCCCCACGGCTCGATCTGCTTGAGCCGGCCCAGCCGGCGTGACGCGCCGGCAGCAAGGATGACGGCTGCAGTGGGCATCAGAAGGTCGCGTAACGGGTCAAGTCGAGCGGCACGCTACTCACAGCCGCGACGAGAGCTGCTCCATCAGCTCCTCCTGGAGGATGGCGAAGAAGTCGAGCATCCAGGACCTCTCGGGCGTTAGGTCGTCGTAGTCCGCCTCCACCTCGATCCCGAGTCTCACTCCGAGCACCAGCCGGGCCTCGTTGAGCACCCGGAGCACCGCGTCCGCGTCCGCGTCCGTGAGGACAGCCCCGTGCGGAGACTCGATCATGCGTCGAAACGCGGTGCGGTCCGCGCTCTTTGCCTCGGCCAACTCGGGGCCCATCAGTCGCCACCACTCCGCATCGGCCTCGGGATTGGCGAGGTAGACCGGCGGCCTCAACCGCTGGCTGGCCGGGTCGTCCGGTGTGAGGCTCATCAGCATGGGGACCACGTCGGAGAGGAACGCCCTCTCGTCGGGCGAGAGCGTGGCCACGATGACGTCACCTTCGACCTGGAAGCGGCTCACTGCTCGACCGTGGCCCACAGGCCGTGGTAGTGGAGCCGATAGCAGTCCAGCTCGGCCTGCTCCCTGGGTCCGTCGGAGACGATTGCCCGGCCCTCGTGGTGAACCTGAAGCATCAGGATCGTGGCCTTCTCCTCCTCGTATCCGAAGAGTTTGCGGAACACGTAGACGACGTAGGCCATGGTGTTCACGGGGTCGTTCCAGACGACCACCCTCCAGGGGCGATCGATGTCCTGGTCCTCCCCGGTCCGGGGCAGGACCCCTGGTGTCGGCATCGAGGTCATCTGCCTCAATGGTATGTGACTCGGCGGGCGACCCGGCCGGGGGCGCGCTCAGCCCGGGAGGATCCGCTCCCGGCACTCGGCGATCGCCGTCACGAGGTCGGGGTCCTCGTACGGGATCTCACCGGGCGGGAAGGGGAAGCCCACCCCGTGAAACCCGGCGACCGGCTCGGGAAATTCGGGGACTCCGCGGCTCCGCATGCAGGCGGCGAACTCCGTCAGCTTGGCCACCACCTCGGGACGGACCGGAGTGTCGCCCATGAACAACGGTCCGGTCACCAGAAGCCCGCTGCATCGATCGAGGGCGGCAACTGTCGCCGGTGAGTCCATCGCGACTTCTCGCATCGCCAGGTCGAGCCGGGGCCGGCCCTGGGCGTCGAGGGGGATGGTTCCGATGTCGACCCCCTGTGCCGCCATGCAGCCGCGGAACATCTCGGCTCCTTCCACGGGGCCGACGGTGGTCACCGTCTCGGGGAGTGTGGTGGTGACGGTGCGGGGCGCCTCCGTAGGCGAGGGCGAGAGTGGGGCGGCGTCACAGGCCACCACCAGCAGGACGGCCAGGACCGGCCAGATCCGCCTCAACTGTCGCCCGGCGCCGCCAGACCGTCAGCCAGGATCATGGCGATGTCCCGGACCGGGACTGCCTGGCCCAGTTCCTTGATCCCGTCGTCGAGCATCACGTAACAGAAGGGGCAGGCGATGGCGATCTCGTCCGCCCCCGTCGCCAGCGCCTCCTCCGCTCGCTCGATGTTGACCTTCTTTCCGACCTTCTCCTCCATCCAGAAGCGGGCGCCGCCCGCGCCGCAGCAGAGCGCCCGGGTGCCATGACGGCCCATCTCGACGACCTCGGCTCCCGAGGCGCCGACCACCGATCGCGGGGCGAGGTAGATGTCGTTGTGTCGACCCAGGTAACAGGGGTCGTGATAGGCGATCTTCTTCTCGGTCCCGTCCCCCTTCCTGGGGAGGGAGAGCCGGTTCTGGTTGAGCAGCTCGGCGAGCAGCTGGCTGTGGTGGACCACCTCGTAGTCGCCGCCGAACTGTGGGTACTCGTTGCGGATGGTGTTGAAGCAGTGGGCGCACTGGGTGATCACCTTCTTCACCCCGTACTCCTCGAAGTTGGCGATGTTCTGCAGCGCCAGCTGCTGGAAGATGTATTCGTTGCCCGCCCGGCGGGCCGGGTCGCCATTGCAGACCTCTCTCATCCCCAGGATGGCGAAGTCGATTCCCGACGAACGGAGGAGCCTCGCCAGGGCCACCGACACCGCCGTGTTGCGGTCGTCGTAAGAGCCAGCGCACCCGACGAACCAGAGATACTCGGCGCGCTCCACGCCGTCGACCCCGAGTCTCGGGATCGTGAAGTCGAGCTCAGAGGTCCAATCGGCGCGGGCCTGGGGGCTCATCCCCCACGGGTTGGATTGGTTCTCCATGGCGACGAAGGCCTTTCCGAGCTCGGCGGGGAAGTCCGACTCCATCAGTGTCAGATAGCGCCTCATGTCGAGGATCCGGTCGACGATCTCGATCCCCACCGGGCAGATCTCGTCACATGCCCGGCAAGTGGTGCAGCTGTACAGCTCCTCGGAGGTGATCCGCTGGAAGAGCAGGCCCGAGGCGTCGACCGCGGCGTTGGAGCTGACCGGCCCTTCGAGGCCCATCACGGCCGAGGCCACCTCGCCCGACTTGAGGACCATCTCCCTCGGGTCGAGTGGCTTGCCCGTGATGTTGGCGGGGCACACCGAAGTACAGCGCCCGCACACGGTGCAGGCATCGGTGTCGAAGATCAGCTTCCAGGTGAGGTCGGCGGCGAGGCTGGCGCCAACGGTGTCGATGTCCTCCACCTCGGCCAGGTTGGGCATCTCCCGCATCGCCCCCTTGGGCCGCTCCCGCACCGACAGGAACAGGTCGCTCGGCGAGGTGAACATGTGCTTGAGCTTCGTCGTGGGCAGCACCACCAAAAAGGCAGCGAAGGAGAGGACGTGGATGATCCAGAACGCCTGGTGCCACGCAGGCGCGGATCCGGCCGAGACCAGTGCGGAGAGCGGATATCCCACGAAAGACCAGACCTCGAAGTCGGGCCGCCCGTCGACTGCGATCCGGGCTGCCTCAGTGGCCAGGCCGGTGATCCCCATGGCTGCCAGCAGGACGAGGATGAGCACGTCCTCGGGCCGAGTCTTCGACCGGATCCGCCAGCTCGGGATGATGTAGCGACCCAGGACCGCGAGCGCCACGCCGCCGAGGAAGACGAGGCTCGCCAGGTCGAGAACAGCCGAGAACCCCAGGTAGAAGGTGCCATGGAGGAACTTCATGTTCGGCGGCAGCAGGTGGTCGATCTCGAGGGTGACCGTGCCGAGGAAGAGGACGATGAATCCCCAGTAGAGGGCCGAATGCATGATCCCCGCCCGACGGTCGCGCACCACCGTGCGCATCGCCAGTCCGTTGACGAGGCGGCGAACTCGCTCGCCCCAGTGGCCGGTCCGTCGGTCGGCCTGGCCCTGCTGCCAGATCTCCGCCCGGCGGGCCAGCAGCTCGAACATCAGCCATATGAACGCGGAGATGGTGACGTAAAAGACCAGCACCACGACATCCGGGATGTTCCCGAACACCTCCCGTCCGATGTCGAAGTGTGGGTGGTCCTGCAGCGTGCCGAGGGTGCCCAGAGCCGCGTTGGCGGCCGCCCCGAGGACTCCGAGCGCCCTGAGGACCCGGGCAGCGGTCAACCGCGTCGGGGCGGCGATCTCCTGTCGCTCCTCGGTGACGGTCATGGGCGGCGAGTGTAGGTGCGGCGCCGTTTGGGGTAGGAGACCGAGACCAGAGGGAGCACCTTCCACTGCTCACCGTCCGGGCACTGCGAGGGCGGCATGGAGGGGACTCTGACCGCCGAATAGGTCGCTCAGGCCGGGCGGGCCGCGATGCGGCTGGCAAGCCACGTGGTCAGAGGGACAGCCGAAACCAGTCCGATGGAGCCAACCAGCGTGCGCACGATCTCGGTCGCCACCACCTCCGAACTCGCCACCACGCCGAACGACGAGCCCGAGAGCACGAACAGGATCAGTAGCGGCAGCGACGCGCCGGAATACGCGAGAAGCAGCGTGTTGACGGTGGACACGATGTGATCGCGGCCCACCCGCAGACCGGAGCGGTAGAGATCGGCCGGCCCGAGCGACGGGTTTGCCTCGTGGACCTCCCAGACCGCCGACGCCTGGGTGACGGTGACGTCGTCCAGGGCGCCCAGCGCGCCGAGGGTGATCCCCGCCAGCAGCAGACCCCGGAGGTCGAGGCCGGGGATGGTGATGAGGAAGAATGCCTCGTCGCCGACCAGCCCGCTGAACCGGGCAGCCGCCACGGCGGCGCTGGATAGGGCCACCGTCACCAACAGCGCGGTGAACGCACCGAGCGCGGCCGCGTGCGTCAGCGGATTGACGCCGTGGGCCAGGTAGAGCGAGACGAGCATGATCGCCCCACCCCCGATCAGGGCGACTGCCACAGCGTCGCGGCCGGAGAGGATCGCCGGCAGGATGAACCAGAGGAGGATCGCCACGGAGACGGCCAGACCGGCCAGGGCGGCAACACCGCGCAAGCGGCCCAGAGTGACGACCACCACGGCAAAGGCCAGGGCCAGGACGGCCAGCATCGGCCCCCGGTCGAGGTCGGCGAACTGGAAAGAGGTGACGCCGCCACCCTCTATGACGCTGAGCATGACGGTGTCACCCACTCGAAGGTCGGGTTGGCCCGGCTCGTCAGGAAACTCCTGAGCCACCTCCGTCCCTTCGTGGGGACCGGCGCGAACCAAGAAGGCGTTCTGGTTGCACTGCTCCTGCGGCGCGTAAGAGCAGGGGCCGCTGTCGACTGCCGTCACGGTGGCACTGACGGTGTCGTCGGCGAAGCCGATCACACCGAGGTCGACATCGGGGGACTGCCTCGGCCACAGTGCGATGAGGCCCACCACCACCGCCACGCCCACCGCAAGGACGCAGGCCGAGAGTGCACCGATGCGGGGCAACTGCCGCCGGTCGGGACCTACCAGCCTTTCGAAGTCCTCGTTGCTCACTGCGGTCAGAACTCCAGGGAGATCATCGGGGCCTCGTCGACCAGCCGGTCCAGCCCGGCCTGGGTCCGATACCACCGGGGATCGGTGGAGTGGAAGAAGCGCCTCCGGAACTCGGCGTCGGAGACTTCCAACGCCGTGGCCTCGACACGCAGGTCTTCCACTTCGATCACCACGCGAGGGTCCGCCCTCACATTGGCCAGCCAGTCGCGCCGGCCGGGCGTCCCGGTGACGATGAACCGGTGCTCGAATCGGAACCACCAGATCTCGATGGTCCGCGGCTCGCCGCTCTTCCGGCCGATCGTGGTCATGTCGACTGTCCGGTGACGCGCCAGACGATCGCGGGTGGCCTCGTCCATCAGCGCGCGCCGAACAGCGCCCTGACGAAGAACCAGGCGTTGGCCGGGCGCTCCGCCAGGCGCCGGGTCAGATACGGGTACCACTCGGAGCCGAACGGCAGATAGACCCGAAGCGGGTGCCCTGCAGCCACCAGATCGCGTTGCATGTCGGGGCGGACGCCGTAGAGCATCTGAAACTCAAACCCGCCACTCCTCCGGGCGGCCAGTTCGATCGCCAGCTTGATCAGGGCCGAATCGTGCGTGGCCACGGCAGGGCGTACGTCATCGGCTGCCATCAGGGTCTCCAGCTGGGAGGCGTAGGCCAGATCGATCTGCGCGCTCGTCGTCAGCGCCACTTCCGGCGGTTCGCTGTATGCGCCCTTGCACAGCCGAATGTGGCCGCCGAAAGGCAGCAGCCGGGCCAGATCGGCGGGAGTGCGCTTCAGCGCGGCCTGCAGCGCAATACCGACGTTGCCACGCGAACGTTGCACCTCCTCGAAGAGCCGGATCGTCCCCTCGGTGTAACGGGAGTCCTCCATGTCGACGGTGACGGTCGTGCCCACCTCGCCCGCCCGGGATGCGAGCCGGTCGATCGACTCGGCGGCGAGGTCCGGGTCTACCGCTAGCCCCAGGTGGGTCGGCTTCACTGAGATGTTGGCGTCGAGCCGCTCCGAGGCAATCCGCTCCAGGCTCTCCATGTATCGGCCCGTGGCAGCCATAGCCGTCTCGGCGTCGTGGACCTCCTCGCCAAGCAGGTCGAGAGACACCATGAACCCCCGGCCGTTGAGCGAGTGTGCCACCGCCACTCCATCGTCGAGTGTGTCTCCTGCCACGAACCGGTGGGCGAGTGCGCGTCCTGGACGGGTCTTGGTGATCGCCTTTTCCACGGGCGCTCCACCCGTGATCCCGGTTACCGCGCGCGAGAAGAAGGTCAGCCGGGGCCCCCGGCGGAGCCTTCCTTGCCGGCCGCGCCAAGTTCGGC
>CAZGWX010000182.1:0-2620 GCA_964529515.1 uncultured Acidimicrobiaceae bacterium | reverse complement strand
GATCCTCGCGACCGGCTCCTCGCCGTTCACCGGGTGGCCGCTGACGCCCTGCGGAACCGGGTGGATCGCGTGTTCCTCGCCGGACGATCGATGGGCGGCCGGATGGGCACCTATCTGGCCGCCGACGGCTACCCGGCGGCCGGACTAGTTCTGTACGCCTATCCGCTGCACCCGGCGGGCAACCCGGATCGGCTCCGCATCGAGCAGTTCGGTGACATCCGTATCCCGATGCTCTTCTTTCAGGGCACGCGCGACGCCCTCGCGCAGATGGACCTGTTCCGCCGCCACATCGAACCACTGCCCGGCGCCACGGTCGAGATCCTGGAAGGCGCATCGCACTCTCCCCGGGGCGGTGGCTGGACACCGGAGTCCACCGCCACTCACCTCGCGGCGAGAACGGCCGATTGGATCCACAGGTTGTGAGACTTCTTCTTGTGCCTTTCGCACCCCCTCCCCCACGAGTGGCGGAGAAAATCCAAGTACCTTGAAAATTATGGAGCTGATCGTTCACGACAACGCCGACGCCGTCGCCGCCGCGGTCGCGGACCGGATCGCAGGGCTGGCGGCTGAGAGCGGGGAGCGCTTCAGCCTCGGACTGTCGGGCGGATCGACCCCTATCCCCGTCTATCGATTGCTGGCCGCGCGACAGCTCGGCTGGGAGAAAGTGGACCTGTGGATCTCCGACGAGCGCTGGGTGCCACCCGACCATGAGCGGTCGAACGGAAAGATGGCCGCCGATGTCCTGGCCGGACCGGCGGGGGCATGGCTTTATCGACCGCCCTGGGGCGACGACTTGGAGCCCGACGCAGCCGCCACCGAGTTCGACGCCACCATCCGCAATCTCCACGAAGGGCGCCGGCCCGACATCGTTCATCTCGGAGTGGGCGGCGACGGCCACACCGCCTCCTTGTTCCCCAACACGACGGCCCTTGACGAGTGGAGCCGTTGGATGGTCGCCAATTGGGTCCCCTCCCAGCAGGAGTTCCGAATCACCGCCACCTTCCCCCTTCTCTGGTCCGCAGGACTGTTGCTCGTCCAGGCTGAAGGCGAGGGGAAGGCAGCCGCAGTGCGCGACTCGTTTGCCGGACTTACGCCCGCGGGACGGCTCGGCGAAGGCGACGCCGTAGTGGAGTGGCACGTCGACCGCTCCGCGGCGGAGCTGATCTCCTGACCGGCAATACCCTGACGGCATGAAACGCCGTTTGCCGGCTCTCCTTCTCACGATTGCGGTGGCGGCGTGCGCCGCGGCCCCGGCGGCCACCGCGCCGGGGGCCCCGTTGTCCAGCACCACGACTTCCGCGGTCGCCCCGACCACTACCGCCGCCCAGCCTTCCACCTCGACCGCTGCACCGACCACGACTCTTCCGGGGACGTCCACGACGGCATTCCGCGAGGTCGATGCCGAGGTTCTCGACCCTGCCGGCTCGGGGCCGCACCCCGCGGTGGTGCTCGTCCACGGGGGGAGCTGGGTCGCCGGATCGCCGGCATCGCTCAAGGCGCTGGCGTTCCGGCTCCAGGGAGAAGGGTTCCTCGTCGTCAACGCCCGGTACACCCTGGCCTCCCTCCGGAGGCCCAGCTTCCCTGCCGCACTCGATGACATCGCGTGCGCCGTGCGCTTTGCCGCTTCACACCCTGAGTCCGACGGATCGGTGGCCCTGATCGGCCACTCGGCTGGCGCCCACCTGGCGGCCGTCGTGGCCCTCACGGGCGACCTCTATGGGGAGGGCTGCGCACACGGCCCGGCAGTGGCCACCCGACTGGTCGGTCTCGCTGGCCCCTACGACGTGACCCGGATCGGGGTTCTCGCCCTTCCCTTCTTCGGGTCCGCCCCAGACGACGCACCCGACCTGTGGGCAGCCGCCAACCCTTTGACACTCACAGAGCCGGGCCTCAGCCTGCGGGCACTTCTCGTGCACGGGGCCGACGACAGCCTCGTCGACGCGCGATTTGCGGAGGACTTCCTCGGTGCCCTCGTCGATGCCGGTCTAACTGCAACCATGGAGACGATCGCCGGAGCCGACCACATGGAAATAGTCGATCCGGGGGTCGTCGGAGACCTCGTCTCCGGGTGGCTGGAAACGCACTGACTGGCCGTCTGACCTAGCAGTTGGTTTCTCACCCGTCTAAGGTCTATGTGACTGCCGCGCCCAATCACGGGCGTGGCGTCACCGAAACAATCCCCCTCAGGAGGATCAACCGAATGAATAGCAAGTATCGGTCGTGGCGATGGTTCGCTGCGCTCGTAGTCCTCGGCCTTTTGGTCGCGGCCTGCGGCGGCAGTGGCGATCCGACCACCACCACCGCTGGTGATGGCACCACCACCACCGCGGATCCTGGTGATGGCAGCACCACGACCACCCCAGAGACCCCGTCAAACCCGGGCCTCGAAGGTTGTGCGGACGACCCGAACAACTGCAACAGCGGCCCGCGGGCCGACGGCGGTGACGTGATCTACCTCATCGACCAGGTGTGGGACGGCTGGAACCTCAACCGAGTTGACGTCAACTCGGTGTACGCCGTCCAGGCCTTGGAAGGCATAAATGTCATCCTTGGTCAGTACCTGCCCGACGGTTCGTTCCACTGGAACACGGAAGATGTTCTGGCGTCAGAGCCGACCTAT
>CAZGWX010000181.1:0-2526 GCA_964529515.1 uncultured Acidimicrobiaceae bacterium | reverse complement strand
CGACGGCGAGATCCTCTGGAGACCAGGCGAGTACTTCCAGCCGGGAGAGACAGTGGAGCCGGCGGGTGAGGGGGAGGTGGTGTTCTATCACCGCCGGATATCGGAGATCCTCAACACCGCTGCGTCAGCCGGATGGGATCTGGTGAGGATGGTGGAGAAGCCGCACCATGACGAGGGTGCCGATCACGGCATCCCTCGCCTGGTGGGTTTCAGGTGGGTGAGGAGAAAGCCCGCCTGAAGTCTTCTGTCAGACGCCGGTCGCCTCGGAGAGGATGTCGATCACGGACTCGACCGGCACAGCGAAGCCGATGCCCTCGATCCCGATCCGGCTCACCCCGACCGCCGTCGTGATGCCGATCAGCCTGCCCTGAGCGTCGAGCAGCGCTCCGCCGCTCGAGCCCTGGGTGATCGCGGCATCGGTCTGGATCACGCCGTTCAACGCCTCGTTGTCTCCACGGACGTTGCGGTCCAGTGCTGAGATGATGCCGGTACTCACCGAGGGGCCTCCGTCGAGCGCAAGAGGGTTGCCGATGGCGATGACCGGCTGTCCGACCTGAAGGTGGCCGCTCGAGCCCAGTTCGACAGCGGTGAGGCCTTCCGCGTCGATCTTGACCACGGCCAGGTCACGGGACGGGTCGATGGCGACGACCTCGCCCCTGTAAGTGAGGCCGTTGTTCAACTCGACCTCGACCTCGGTGGCGTTCCGGACCACGTGGGCGTTGGTGACGATGGTTCCGTTGGGGTCGACGATCACGCCCGAGCCAGAGCCGCGAGACGTGAACGGCCGGCGCGAAGGGAGGGCCACGTTGATCTCGACGACGGAGTCCACGGCTTGGGCAGCGAGGGCCGAGACATCGGTGAGGTTGGTCGATTCCGAACCGTCGAAAGAGGCGTCGACCAGAGAACCTGTCGGGGAGGCGGTCGGCGCGGCGGACGGAGGGGAGAGGGGGAAGATGAGTCCCAACACCGCGACGACCGCGACTGCCGCCGTCGTGATCCAGGGAACGCGACTGGCCCGGCTCACGGTGGCCTCCCCTCCCTCTTGGCGCGGTGCCGGTTCCTCTTCGTGGACTGTGGTGATCTCGGTCATGTCGACCTCCTTTCACCATCAGAATCGGTCACCAGGCTGGGCGGTCGGTTGGAACCGACTGAAAGGTTCCTGAGAGTGGTCGTTCGGTCGTACTTGTCTTGGGAACCGACCCCCTCCCCGCCTTCGGCGGTGCTCCCGCACAAGTGGGGGAGATATCCCAAGGACCTACCCTGAGAGGTGATGTTCACGAGGCCCACACCATCGGAGATCCCCACCGATCCGGGGGCCTACATGTTTCGCGACGCCCACGGGCGGGTCATCTACGCGGGAAAGGCGAAGAACCTCCGCAGCCGGGTCATGTCGTACTTCGGCACCGGCCTCCACCCCCGCACCCAGGCCATGGTCGACAACGCCCGCAACGTGGAGTGGATCATCACCGACTCCGATGTCGCCGCGCTGATGCTGGAGTACACGCTGATCAAGAAGCATCGGCCCCGCTTCAATGTCAAGCTCGTCGACGACAAGTCGTACCCCTACCTCGTCATCACCCGGAGCCAGGAGTGGCCCCAGGCACTCGTCACCAGGGCCCGCAAGCGCAAGGGCAACGAGTACTTCGGTCCCTACGCCCACACCTACGCCATCCGCAAGACCCTCGACCTGCTGCTGCGCACGTTCCCGGTGCGGACCTGCTCCAACGCCCTGTTCAACCGGCAGCAGGCCCAGGGCCGGCCGTGTCTGCTCTATCACATCGAGAAGTGCTCCGGCCCGTGCATCGCGGCCGTGGAGCCTGAGGAGTACGGGCGGATGGTCGACGGCCTGGCGGCATTCCTCGGCGGCGACACCGAAGGTGTGGTGACCGACCTCGAAGAGCGGATGTGGGAGTCGGCCGAGCGTGAGGAGTACGAGCTGGCGGCCCGGTACCGGGACCGGATCGACGACGTGCGGCGGGCGATGCTGCGCCAGGAGGTCGTCATCGACCGGCCCGAGAGCTTCGACGTCGTCGCGTTCGACGGAGACGAGTTGGAGGCTTCCTTCCAGGTGCTCAATATCCGCAGGGGCAAGGTGGTGGGCAGAAGAGGTGTGATCGTGGACCGGGTCGAGGAGCTCACTGACGCCGAATTGATGAGCCAGATCGTGCTCCAGCTGTACGGCGACGAGCGGCCGCCTCGCGAGGTCCTGGTGTCGGTGGAACCGTCGGAAGCAGAGTTGCTGGCCGAGTGGCTGACTGAGGAGCGGGGGTCGAACGTCTCCATCCGTGTGCCCCAGCGAGGGCACAAGCGGCGCCTCCTCGAGACGGCGGGCACCAACGCCCGGGAGGCGTTCGCCCGCCACCGCATGAGCCGCCAGCGCGACCACAACGCCCGCGCCAAGGCACTCCGCTCTCTCCAGGAAGTGCTCGGTCTGCCCCATGCCCCGCTCCGCATCGAGGCTTACGACATCTCCACCCTCCAGGGGACCAACACGGTCTCTTCGATGGTGGTGCTCGAAGACGGAAT
>CAZGWX010000180.1:0-3648 GCA_964529515.1 uncultured Acidimicrobiaceae bacterium | reverse complement strand
ACTTCGTGGGGACCCCTTCCCCCACGCTGCGCGTGGGGGACAAATCCTGATCACTCAACTCAGGTAGAGAGACGTCATTGCGGCGAGGACCGCCACCATCACCACGACGATGAGATAGAAGAGGCGGTCGATGCGGGCGTTCAGCGAGTCGCCCAAGGCTCGGATCTCACCGCCGATCTGAGCGCCCAACGCGCTCTTCAGCTCGCTCTTCAGCTCGCTCTTGAGCTCGGCTTTGAAGAGCTGGAGGTCAGATTTGGTCACGAGCTGGTTGTGGTCGTGCTCGTGGGACAGGCTCATGAGTGTGTCCGCCCTGCTTTCACCAATGGCTTCTACCAATCCAGTGTAGAGGTCGGCTCGAGCGGCATCTGACACTCCCACTACACCGTGATCTGCGTTCTTCAACACCCGTCAACCCTTGCGAGTCATGGCCCGGACAGAAGGGTTGGCCGCGGCTTATAATCCTCTCTGACAAACGGACGTTTCACGGGTCAGGTGGGCGCTTCGGCACCCACCTGGTTTGTTGTGGAGCGAGGGATAACGACATATGACGCAGATAGAGCAGCTTTGGGGCCTCATCGAGCCCTATCTGGCTGCGGAGAGGCTGGAGCTCGATGACCTCGAGCTCGCCGGCCAGGGCCGCGGCCGGGTTTTGCGCGTCTTCGTCGACGGCGAGCAGGTCGATGTAGACCGTCTCGCCGACGTGTCGCACGGCATCTCCCGCCTGCTCGACGCCGAGTCGGACATCGAAGGCTCGTACCAACTAGAGGTCTCTTCGCCCGGTCTGGAGCGCAAGTTGCGTCGGCCCGCCCATTACGCCAAGTCGGTCGGGCGGGAAGTGGCGGTGAAGTGGACTCGCGACGGTCAGAACGAGACCGTCCGCGGCGTGCTCACCGCGGCCGACGACGATCAGTTCACCGTTTCGCACGAAGCCGGCGAGGTCACCTTGGCCTACCCGCAAGTCGTATCAGCCCGGACCCTGTTCCGGTTGGAGAAGGCGCCCAAGCCGGGCCACGCAAGGAGTGACAAATGAAGCTCGACATGATGATGGAGGCGATCGAAGGGCTCGCCCGTGAGCGCGGAGTGGATGTGGACACCATCCTGGACGCGTTCGCCAATGCCCTCGTCGCCGCGTACAAGCGCAGCCCCGGCGCCGCCGAGGAGGCCCGCGTCACCATCGACCCCGAGTCGGGCGAAGTCATCGTCTACGCCCAGGACGTCGATGAGGACGGCAACGTCACCGACGAGTGGGAAGACACCCCCGAAGGCGAGGCCTTCGGCCGCATCGCTGCGCAGTCTTTCAAGCAAGTCATGCAGTTCCGTCTCCGCGAGGCCAAGCGCGAGCAGGTCTTCGACATGTACGAAGGCCGCGAAGGTGACCTGGTCACCGGCATCGTCCAGCAGGTCGACCACCGCTCGGTGATCCTCGATCTCGGCGACGCCGAGGCCTACCTGCCCGGTTCGGAGCGCATCCCGTTCGAGCGGCTGGAGCGCGGCAACCGCGTCAAGGCCCTCATCCTCGAGGTGCGCAACGACACCAAGGGTGCACAGATCGTCGTATCCCGCAGCCATCCCGACCTGGTGCGCCGCCTCCTCGAGCTCGAGGTACCGGAGCTGACCGACGGCACAGTCGAGATCGTTTCCATTGCTCGGGAGCCCGGACACCGCACCAAGATCGCCGTCATCTCGCACGACCAGAATGTTGACCCCAAAGGTGCCTGCGTCGGCGCACGCGGATCTCGGGTTCGCCAGGTGGTCAACGAGCTCCGCGGCGAGAAGGTCGACGTCGTCCAGTGGCGCGAGGACGTGGCCCAGTTCATCGCCGAGGCCCTCGGCCCGGCCAAGGTGAAAGAGGTCAAGGTCGACCACGAGGAAAAGGTGGCCGAGGTCGTCGTCTCCGAGCACCAGCTCTCCCTCGCCATCGGCAAGGAGGGCCAGAACGCCCGTCTGGCGGCCCGCCTCACGGGCTACAAGGTCGACATCCGCTCAGACCAGGAAGGCGTCGAGGTGCCCGCCGAGGCGCCTGCTGAGGTGTCCGAGGAGACCCCGCCGGCCGAGCCCGTGGCCGAGGAGATCGCGGTCGAGGAGATGGTCGCCGAAGGGGCTCCGGCCGCGGAGCCCACGCCCGAAGAGGAAGCTGCCCTCGAAGCGCCCGTCGCCACCGAAGAGGAGGCCGAAGCGCCCGTCGCCACCGAAGAAGCGGCCGCCACTGCCGGCGAGCCTGCCGCTGACGACGAAGACCAGGTTGTAGACAAAAACGACGAGAGTGAGTGATTGCTGAATGAGGGTTTACGAACTGGCCCGCGAGCTGGGCGTCGATTCCAAGGAGGTCATGGCCCAAGCCGAGGAGTTGTCGCTTGACATCAAGACGGCTTCGTCCGGCCTGAGCTCCGAGCACGAGGAGTTGCTGCGCCTCGCCTTCGTCGGCGAGGAGACGCCCGCCGACGACGCGCCCGTAGCCGACCCGGAAGCCGCGGATACGCCGGCCGCCGAGACTCCGGTCGCCGAGACCCCGGCCGCCGAGCCCGAGGCGCCTGCCGTGGAGGCGGAGCCCGAGCCGGAGCCCGAGCCTGCCGTCGAAGTCCAGATCGCCTCGCTTCTCGTCGGCGCCAGTGTCGCCGAGTTCGCCGAGGCCGTCGGTCAGCCCGTAGGTGAAGTGGTCAAGGCTTTGCTCAACCGGGGCATGCCCGCCGGCGCCAGCCAGACCATGCCTTCCCAGTTCATCGACGACATCGCCGAGTCGTTCGGCTACATCATCGAGGTCGAGGAGCCCGAGGCTCCTCCGGCCGTCGCCGAGCAGCCCGTCTTCGACGACGCCGACGAAGACCTCGTCCCCCGTCCTCCCGTCGTCACCATCATGGGGCACGTCGACCACGGCAAGACCACCCTCCTCGACACCATCCGCAAGACCAACGTGGTCGCTGCCGAGCAGGGCGGCATTACCCAGCACATCGGTGCCTACCAAGTCGAAGTCGGTGGCCGCCGCATCACCTTCGTCGACACCCCGGGTCACGCCGCCTTCACCGCGCTGCGTGCCCGCGGCGCCAACCTGACCGACATCGTCATCCTCGTCGTCGCCGCCAACGACGGCGTCATGCCCCAGACCGTCGAAGCGATCTCCCACTCCCGCGCCGCGGGGGTCAAGCTCATCGTCGCCATCAACAAGATCGACGTGCCGGGCGCCGACCCGATGCGGGTCCGCACCGAGCTCACCAATCACGAAGTCATCACCGAAGAGCTCGGTGGCGACGTGCCCAGTGTCGAAGTTTCGGCTCTCACCGGGCAGGGCGTCGACGACCTGCTGGAGGTCATTGACCTCGTCGCCCAGCTCGAGGACTACCGGGCCAACCCCAAGGCGTCGGCCTCCGGAGTGGTCGTCG
The DNA here is from genome assembly GCA_964529515.1 of uncultured Acidimicrobiaceae bacterium. Classification (GTDB taxonomy): domain Bacteria; phylum Actinomycetota; class Acidimicrobiia; order Spongiisociales; family ZC4RG35; genus ZC4RG35. The sequence goes on along the minus strand of CAZGWX010000180.1, from coordinate 271 downwards.
AGGCCCAGATGGAGCGGGGTCGAGGCCCGGTCGCCTCGGTGATCGTCCAGCGTGGCACCCTCCGCCAGGGCGACGCCTTCGTCGCGGGACCGATCGCCGGTCGGACGCGGGCGCTGATCGACGACCAGGGCGAAACCATCAAGGAGGCCGGACCCTCCACACCCGTCCAGATCATGGGCTGGGATGATGTCCCCTCCGCCGGTGACTTCTTTGAGGTTGTCGAAGGCGACAAGGAGTCCCGCCGGATCGCCAACGGTCCGCAACGGAGAGC
>CAZGWX010000179.1:0-7990 GCA_964529515.1 uncultured Acidimicrobiaceae bacterium | reverse complement strand
AATAGGACCGCCTCAACCATCGGTGCTCCGGCGGTCTCGCTCCTCCTGAGTGGGCTCCGGCGCCCAGTCACCCGGCCCCGGAGTCCCCTGCCACATCTGCACGCCCTCGTACGCGGACTTGCCGGACGAAGAAGTGGCGCGGAGCCACCCGTCGGCGGCGTCGAGCTCGGAGTGCTCGGCGATCGGGTCGTCCGGGAACATGTGGGGGACCCTGCCGTCCCGCTCCATGAGCAGGGTCTCCTTGGTGTAGATGGCGTCTTCCCGATTGGTCGTCGACATCTCGAACAGGTGGGTCATCGTGATGGCCTCGGTGGGGCATGCCTCCACGCACAGCCCGCAGAAGATGCAGCGGAGCATGTTGATCTCGTAGATGAACCCGAACCGTTCGCCGGGCGACATGGGGTTCTCCGGGTCGTTGTCCATCCCCCGGACGTGAATGCAGTCGGCCGGGCACGCCCCCGCGCAAAGCTCACACCCGATGCACTTCTCCATGCCGTCGGGGTAGCGATTGAGGACGTGACGGCCGTGGAAGCGTTGCGGTTTCTCCCGCTTCTCATGCGGATAGGGCGTTGTCACCAGCTCGCGCCCGGCGATCGTGCCCAGCATGATCTTTCCGGTCACCCGGAGCCCCTTGAGGAATTCTTTCACCATGCCCACGACATCACCCCCACGGCGCTCCGAACTGGCGCCAACCGATCACGACAGTCGAAATGACCAGCCAGCCCAAGGCGGCCGGGATGAGCCGCTTCCACCCCAGCGCCATGAGCTGGTCGTACCGGAGTCTCGGGAGTGTGGCCCTGATCCAGATGAAGATGAAGAAGATGGCGTAGGTCTTCATCAAGAACCAGACCGTGGGCATCGCCCCTGATATGAAAGCGGGCAGGACGCCATCCCAGGTGGGGCCGAGCCAGCCGCCGAGGAACAGGGTGGCGGTCAGCGCCGACATCGAGAAGATGTTGACGTACTCGGCGAGGAAGAACATGGCGAACCTCATGCCGGAGTACTCGGTGTGGAAGCCGCCCACCAGTTCCTGTTCGGCCTCGACGAGGTCGAAGGGGGCCCGGTTCGTCTCGGCGATGGCCGCGATGAGGAAGATGACGAAGGCCACTATTTGCGGGATGAGGTTCCAGCGGGGCACCCATGAGAAAAGCGGCGAGATGTCGCCCCAGTTCCCCTGCTGCCGGTTGACTATCTCGGCCAGTGAGAGCGTCCCACCTTCGCCCTGTGTGGCGGTGAAGAGCACCACGGCGACGAGAGCCAGACCGATGGCGGCCTCGTAGGAGATCGCCTGCGCGGTTGCGCGGACGCCGCCAAGGAGGGGGTACTTGGATCCCGAGGACCAGCCGGCAAGGACCACGGCGTAGACCGCCATCGACGACATTGCGAGGATGAAGAGCAGGCCGACGTTGAGGTCGGCTCCCTGCATGGCGACTTCGTACTCCCCGATGTGGAAAGGCCGGCCGAACGGGATCATGGTGAAGATGAGGAAGGCGGGCACCACCGCCAGGAACGGGGCCAGTAGATACAGGCCCATCTCGGCCCTGGCCGGATTCACGGCCTCCTTGAAGAACAGCTTGAGTCCATCGGCCACTGTCTGGAGGACACCAAAAGGGCCGGCCCGCATGGGGCCCATGCGGTTCTGCATGTCGGCCAGCACCTTGCGCTCGATCCAGACGTTGAGGATCGTGACCACCAGCAGCAGCACGAACGCCATCACGACCCGGAGGCCGATCACGCCGAGTTCCGCCCAGCTCACGTCACCACCGTGAGCCTGACCACCGGGTCGGCGCCGAGCCGGGCCGCGCCTGCCTGGTTGAGAGGCACGAACACGACTCCCGGCGGGGTGCCGGGGTCGAGGACCGCCGTGTACTCGCCTTCCCCGTTACGGGTCACCAGGCGGACTGCGGCGCCGTCACGCGCACCGAGCCGCGGCGCATCGACCGGGTTGATCCGTGCCACCGGTCCCGGCGCCAGCTTGCGCAGGGCGGGTGAGTGACGGAGCCGGACCCCGTCGTCGTACATGACCCTGGCAGCGTGCAGCGTGAACTCGGCCTGAGGCGCTCTTGGGCCTTCCAGCGCTACCGGGATGTGCGTCAGGGGGGCGGACCCCTCCATGGGAACCACGACGCCGTCGCGGTGGTCCCAGTCGAGAAGGTCCCAGGTGACACCCGAGTAGACCGGAGCGTCGGCAGCGATCTCCTTGGTGATCATCCCCTCCGAGCTCAGTCCCATCGGCCGGCCGAGGAAGCTCGACAAGTCTTCGAGGATCACCCAGTCCGACCGTGCCTGTCCCGGAGGCCGGCGGATCTGATTCAGACGCTGGACCCGTCCTTCGACGTTGGTGACCGTGCCCTCCTTCTCGGAGAGAGTGGCGGCGGGGAAGATCACGTCCGCCTCGCGGTTGGAGTCGTGGACGAAGGTGTCGATGGAGACGACGTACTCGGCGATCTCCAGGGCCTCGGCCGCGAGAGCCGCGTCGGGCACGTCCCGGAACGGGTCGGCCCCGACGAGCACCAGACCGCGGATCTCTCCGGAGACGAGGCCTTCGAGGATGGCCCGGGTGTCACGGCCATTCTTGGCGGGCATGCCGCCCCACCGGGATTCGAGCTGTTCGGCGGCCCCGGAGCCCATGGCCACGCGGCCCGGGGCGAGGTCGGGGGCGACCCCCATGTCAAGGGCCCCGTACGTGTTGGCCCGCGAGTTCAAGGGGAGGATCCGGCACGACGAGGCCTTCTGGCGTGCGAACGCGGCCACCGACTCGGCCAGCTTGGGGCCGTCGGCCAGATCGGTCATGCCGACGAGGGCAATCACCTTGCGGCCCGCGAGAGCAGTCGTCACCTCGCCGAATGCTCCCGATTCGAGGGCGTCCAGGAGCTCGAAGCCCCCACCGGGGCGATAGGTCACCTTGTGGGTGGCCCGGTCGTCGAGACCCGTGGCCCGCGGGTGAACCACCACCAGAGTCACGCCCAGCTCCTGAGCGGCGCGCCTGGTCCTCAGGTAGAGGGTTGGGTGCTCCTCTTTCAGGTCCGGCCCCCAGACGAGGATGGTGTCGGCGGTGTCGACATCGGAGATCAGTGCCCGGTCGACCGTGGCGGCCAGGAAGTGGGAGTCGAGAGCGTCGTCCATCCGGCAGTCGACGTTGTTCGTGCCGAGCACGCTCCTGGCGAACCGGCTGAGGGCGTAAGCGTCCTCGTTGGTGCCCTGAGCGCCTCCGAGCACGGCGAGAGCGTCGCCGCCATCCTCGTCCCGGATCAGGGCGAGGCGGTTGGCCACCTTCTCCAGCGCTTCGTTCCAGTCGGTCTGCTCCAGGGTGCCCTCACGGCGCACCAGCGGCATGGTCACCCGGTCGGGCGACTCGATGTACTGGAAGCCGAAACGCGCCTTGTCCGACAGCCAGCCGTGGTTGGTGGCGTCGTTGTCCACACCCATGAAACGGAGGACCTGATCGTGGCTGGTGTGGACCTCGATGCGGGGATGGGCGGTGTCGTGCAGTGACGAGCTCTCGATCTTCTCCAGGTCCCACGGCCGGGCACGGAAGCGATAAGGCTTGGCGGTGAGGGCGCCGACAGGGCATATCTGGACCGTGTTGCCCGAGTAGTAGGACGAGAACGGCAGGTTGGGGAAGGTGTTGATCTCCGTGTGGTTGGCCCGCTCCTGGAACTCGATGAGGGGGTCGCCCGAGATCTCCTCAGAGAAGCGGGTGCACCGCGCGCAAAGGATGCAGCGCTCCCGGTCGAGCAACACGAGGCTGGATATCGGGATCGGCTTCTCGAAAGTGCGTTTGAACTCGACGAACCGGCTCTCACCGGGGCCGTGGGAGAGCGCCTGATCCTGGAGCGGGCACTCGCCGCCCTTGTCGCAGACCGGGCAGTCGAGGGGGTGGTTGATGAGGAGGTACTCGAGCACCGCCTCCTGGGCCTTGGCAACGTCTCCGCCCTTTGTGTCGACGACCATCCCGTCGGCGACGTTTGTGGTGCACGCCGGGACCAGCGCCGGTCCGCGGGGCGTCTCGACCTCGACCAGGCACATGCGGCACATGCCCACCGGGTTCATGCGCTCGTGCCAGCAGAAGCGGGGGATGTAAGTTCCGGTGTCCTGGGCGGCCTTGATCAGCAGTTCGCCGGCGGCGACCTGGCGCTCCTCACCGTCGACGTTGATCGTGACCATCTCGCGCTCGCTCACGCTCCCACCTCCGCATGAGCCCGGGACTGCGGGAAGGGGCAGCCGCCGTTGGCGACATGAGCGTCGACCTCGTCCCGGAAGTAATCCTTGAGCGCCTTGATGGGCGACACGGCGGAAGGGCCAAGGGGGCAGATCGTCGTCATCTTCGGCGGCCAGCCCAGGCCGACACTGATGCCATCCGATACGTCGACTAGGAGATCGAGATCGACGGCGCGGCCCTGGCCCTCTTCGATGCGGCGGAGGATCATCTCCAGCCAGGTGGTGCCCTCCCGGCAGGGGGTGCACTGGCCACACGACTCGTGGGCGTAAAAGCGCACGATGCGCTCAGAAGCCCGCACGGTGCAGGTGCCCTCGTCCATGACGATCACGGCGCCCGAACCGATCATCGAGCCGGCCGCGGCCGCGGCGTCCTTGGTGATCTCGAGGTCGAGGTGATGCTCGGGCACGAACCACGGTGCCGACGCGCCGCCCGGGATCCAAGTCTTCAGCTCCCGATCGTCGGGGATGCCGCCGCCGACCTCATAAATCAACTCGCGCCAGGTGATCCCGTGGAATACCTCGTAGTTGCCCGGCTTGCGGACGTGGCCTGACAGCGACATGAGGAAGGTTCCGGTGTCCGGGCTGGGCGACACCTCGGTGTAGGTGCCGGAGCCCATGGCCAGGATGTGGGGGATGTTGGAGATCGTCTCCACGTTGTTGACGATGGTGGGCAGCATGTAGAGGCCCTTGGCGGCCGGGAAGTAGGGAGGCTTGAGGCGGGGCTCCCCGCGGCGGCCCTCCAGCGAGTTGATGAGGGCGGTCTCCTCGCCGCAGATGTAGGCGCCGGCGCCGAGGTGGACCGTAAGCTCCAGGTCGAAGTCGCTCCCAAAGATGCCTTTGCCCAGATAGCCCTGTACGTAGGCCTCGTCGACGGCCTGTTGGACGCGACGCGACGGCTTGGCATATTCGCCGCGGATGTACACGAAGGCGTGGTGGACCTCATTGGCGATCGCCGTGATGATGATCCCCTCGACCAGCTGGTGCGGGTCGCGCTCCAGCAGCTGGCGGTCCTTGAAGGTGCCCGGCTCCGACTCGTCCCCGTTGACCACGAGGTACGCCGGCCTAGCCGGGGCAAGGAAGCTCCACTTGAGGCCGGCGGAGAATGCCGCTCCGCCCCGGCCCAGGAGCCCGGACGCCTTGACCTCTTCGACCAGATCGTCCCGGGTCATCCCGATGGCGCGCCGGGCCTGGGCGTAGCCGCCGGTGTCCAGGTAACGGGACAGTGTGTGGGAGTCGTCCGGATGGTCGGTCATCCGGCGCGTGACGATCAGGGTGCTCATTCGGTGTCACCTCCGACCGTGCCCAGGGGCTGGAATGCCGGATAGGGCCCAACCGCTCCACGCTCTTCCTTCACCGCCCAGTCGAATGACCGGTTCGACCCGAAAAGGGTCTGCATCTCGTCGGTGTTGACCACGGCGGGCTGACCCTCGCGGAGCCAGCGGACCAGCGCCCGTCCCTTTTCGGGAGTGACCCCTTCGATGAGCTCGTAGTTGACCTGAACCGCCACGGCGCCGCCGCAGGCGCCGATGCACTCGACGTGCTCCACGGTGAGCAGCCCCTCGTCGTCAGTCTCGCCGTCAGGGACGCCTGACTCGTCCTCGATGGCGGAGAGGACATCGTCGCCTCCGACCAGCATGCAGCTGATCGAGGTGCAGCACGAGATCAGGTAGCGGCCGGTGCGCTCCCGCTTGTACATCGTGTAGAAGCTGGCCACCGACTGGACCTGGGCCGGGGTGAGGCCGGTCCACTCGCCGACCTCGATCATGCCGGCCTCGGTCAAATAGCCCTCCTGCGACATGGCGAGATAGAGGAGGGGCATGATCGCCGAGCGCCGATCAGGGTATTTCTCGATGATCGCCCGGGCACGGGCCTGTGCCTCTTCGCTCCAGATGCTCATCGGTCCACGTCTCCCATCACCGGGTCCATGGAGGCGATGGTGGCGATCGTGTCGGCCATGATGCTGTCGGCCATCGCGATGGGCAGCGCCTGCAGGTTGTAGAACGACGGGGCACGTACGTGCATCCGGTACGGCTTGGCCCCTCCGTCGGAGACGAGGTAGCAGCCCAGTTCGCCGCGGGGCGACTCGACCGCCCGATAGGTCTCGCCGGCGGGGACCTTGACGCCCTCGGTGAACAGCTTGAAGTGGTGGATGAGCGCCTCCATGGACTCGTCAATACGGCCGCGGGGCGGCGGTGTGACCTTCCGGTCGTCAACCCGGTAGTCACCCGAGGGCATCGTGTCGACCACCTGCTCGACAATCTTCAACGACTCGCCGATCTCTTCGATGCGCATCCGGTACCGGTCGTAGACGTCGCCGTTCTCCCCGGTGACCACGTCGAACTCGTATTGCTCGATGCCCGAATAAGGGAAGGCCTTGCGGAGATCCCACGCCACACCGGTGGCACGGAGGATCGGTCCGGTGATGCCGTACCCGATCGCCTCCTCCGGGGTGATCACACCCACGCCCCGGGTGCGCGACTCCCAAATCGGGTTGAACTCCAGGAGGTCGTCGTACTCCTTGATGCGGCCGGGGAGGGTCTTGATGATCTCGGCGACGTCATCCTTCCAGCCCGGCGGGAGGTCAGCGGCCACGCCGCCGGGGCGGATGTAGTTGTGGTTCATCCGGAGGCCGGTGGTCTTCTCGAAGAAGGCGAGGATCTGCTCCCGGTCCCGGAAGCCGTAGATCATCATGGAGAGAGCGCCGATGTCCATGCCGTTGGTGGCCAAGGCCACCAGGTGCGACGAGATCCGGTTGAGCTCGGTCATCAGGACCCGAATCGCAGCGGCCCGGGGCGGCACGTCGATCCTCAGAAGCGTCTCGGTCGCCAGCGAGAAGACCAGTTCGTTGTGGAACGGGGCCAGGTAGTCCATGCGGGTGACGTTGGTGGGGCCCTGTGAGAAGGTGAGTTGCTCCCCCGTCTTCTCCATACCGGTGTGGAGGTAGCCGATGATCGGCTTCGACCGGCGCACGAGCTCGCCTTCGAGCTCCACCTGGAGGCGGAGGACGCCGTGGGTCGACGGGTGCTGCGGGCCCATGTTGAGGATCATCCGCTCGTCCTCGGAGATCTCGTCGTCGAAGATGTAGTCGTCGGAGATGACCCGCCCGAACTGCTCGTCGAGACGGGCCGGGCTCTCGTCGGGGCCGATCTCCTGGGTGCCCTCGTCGGTGGGCTGGAGCTCCGGCTCCTCGGTGCCGGCGACCCAGAGGTCGAGGGTGCGGTAGTCGTCAGCCATCAGACCGCCTTGGGAGATTCCTTGAACTGGACCGGCACCGAGCCCACACCGAAGTCCTTGCGCAGAGGGTGCCCCTCCCAGTCGTCGGGCATGAGGATCCGGGTCATGTCGGGGTGGCCCTCGAACTCGATCCCGAACATGTCGTAGACCTCGCGTTCACCGAAGTTGGCGCCGGGCCAGATCGGAGTGATCGATGCCACAGTGGGGTCGTTGCGATCGACCCCGGTGACCATGCGAAGTCGAGCCGGGATGGCGGTCGAGATCACGTTGGCCACAACCTGGAACCGCACCGGCCGGGACCGGTACCAGTCGACGGCAGTGATGTCCGAGCACAGGTCGAACGACGCCTCACGAACCGCGGATGCGAACTCGGACCACTGCTCACGCGGCACCACGGCCACTGTCTGGCCGTGTGAGTCCTGCCAAGCCACCTCAGGGAAGCGCGTCGCGAGGTCGTTCAGTTGGTCGATCAATTGCGGATCTCCCCGCTCATGATCTTGTCGTGGAGGGTGAGAATCCCGTGCATCAGGCTCTG
>CAZGWX010000178.1:0-21462 GCA_964529515.1 uncultured Acidimicrobiaceae bacterium | reverse complement strand
CGATCTACTTCGGCGACGAGGGCCTGCAGCGCATCGGGACGGGGGCGGGCGTCCGAGTGAAGGATCCAGATGTAGTCGACCGACTGGTCGACGCCGGCAATTGCGGACTCGAGGTCGGAGATGACCGGCCGGTCGGAGCGTTCCACATCGGTCCCGACCACCACCACCTCTGGCTCCGGCGAATAGGCCTGCCGGGACACGACGGCGAGGGCCGCGTCCAGGTCGGCTCCCTCGACGACGGTGAGGAGGACGAGCACCTTCGGCGCGGCGGTGTCGTCATCAGACAATGGGGTCTCCGCGTCACGCGGAGCAACGGCAGCGGTCATCCGAACGGCCATTGTTAACCGGTCGCTCCCCCTCGGCAATATCTTGTGCCCGGTGAAAGTGGTGGAACTGTCCGGAGGGGTAGGTGGTGCGCGCCTGGCTCGGGGCTTCGCCGCACTCCCCGAAGTCGACCTGACGGTGGTCGTGAACGTGGGCGACGACGAGACTGTCCACGGGCTCCACGTGTCCGCCGACATCGACACTGTCCTCTACACACTCGCCGGGATCGAAGGACCCGAAGGCTGGGGCCGGTCCGGAGACACGTTCACGGTCAACGAGGAACTGGCCCGCTTCGGCGCCGACAACCGGTTCCGGCTCGGCGACCTGGACCTGGCGTTGATCGTGCGGCGCACGGCACAGCTGAGGGACGGCCGGAGGCTGTCGGAGATCACCTCCGATCTCGCCCGATCGCTCGGAATCGAAGCATCGGTGATCCCCGCAACTGACAAACCCTTGCGCACCGAAGTGCTGCTGGACTCCGGCTGGACCGCGTTCCAGGAATATTTCGTGATCCGACACAACCGTGACGCCGTCCGCGAAGTGGCATACCGTGGTGCGGACACCTCCGAGCCGGCTCCAGGAGTCCTGGAGGCGATCGCACGGGCCGACCTGGTGGCCATTGCCCCGTCGAACCCTCCCCTCTCGATCTGGCCGATCCTCGCGGTACCGGGTGTCCGTGAGGCTGTGGCCGACCACCCCAGGGTCGTAGCCGTAAGTCCCCTGTTTGGCGGCAAAGCGCTGAAGGGACCGGCCGACCGGGTCCTTGCAACGCTTGGGCTGCCTCCGGGAAACCAGGGCGTGGCGGACGCCTACCACGGCCTGCTCGACCTCTTCGTGGTCGATACCGGTGACGCCGAAGAGGTGGTCACCGGGACGGAAATAGTCGCCATGGACACACGGATCGCCACCCGAGACGCGGCAGCCCGGTTCGCGGCGACAATGGTGAGACTTTGACCCTCGAGATCCACCCCCTGCTCGGAATCGGCCGCGTCGACCGCGGCGACGACATCGCCTCTCTGCTCGTGCCTGCCCTGGGGCCGCTCTCTCCTCGCGCGGGCGACATCGTGGTGGTCACCCACAAGATCGTCTCCAAGGCCGAAGGGGCTGTCCGACATATCGAGGGAGACGAGGAGGAGTTCAAGAAGCAGCTTGTGGAGAGCGAGGCCGCCTCGATCGTCCGGCGACGCGGCGCATTGATAATCGCGGAGACGAAGCACGGATTCATCTGCGCCAACGCCGGAGTCGACCGATCCAATGCCGACCCCGGGACGGTCATCCTTCTCCCCGAAGACCCTGACCGGTCGGCCCACCGCATTCGCCTTCGCTTGGAGCAGAGGTTCGGCCGGGGACTGGCAGTGATCATCTCTGACACCTTCGGCAGGCCCTGGCGAAAAGGGCTCACGGATGTCGCCATCGGGATCTCCGGCATGGGCGCGATCCTCGATCTGAAAGGCTCCGTCGACTGGGTCGGACGGGAACTCGAAGTGACCGAAGTGGCGGTTGCGGACGAGGTGGCCGGCGCGGCCGACCTGGTGATGGGGAAGGCCTCAGGGATTCCCGCGGCTCTGGTCCGGGGCGTCGAGCTGCCGCCCGGCGAAGGCAGGGCGGCAGACCTCGTCCGGCATCCGGACGAAGATCTCTTCCGTTAGGCGCCGGGGCGGCCCAGACCCCAGTAATCGAGGCCGGCCCGCCGGACTGCAGCCGGGTCGAGCAGGTTGCGAGCGTCGACCACACGATGGCCCTTCATCACGAAGGCGACCTCGTCCATGTCGACCGTGTTGAACTCGGGCCACTCGGTGACCACGAAAAGAACGTCGGCGCCGCGAGCCGCTTCCACCGGGGATGCGGCGAGGGCAACCTGATCGGTCTTGGCCTCAGGGTCGTACGCCACGACCTCCGCCCCCTCCTGTTGGAGTAGAGCGGCCACCCGCAGAGCAGGCGACTCCCGGGTGTCATCGGTGCCCGCTTTGAAAGCCACACCCCACATGGCGATGCGACGACCGCGCAGGCCCCCGCCGGCGGCCTGTCGGATTCTCTCGACCAGCCGGCGGCGCTGCTCCTCGTCGGCGGTGATCACCGCACGTAGCAGTCCGAACTCGTAGCCGGCGTCCTCAGCGACGCTGATGAGGGCGATGGTGTCCTTCGGGAAACACGATCCTCCGTATCCGGGGCCAGGCTGGAGGAAGTGATGTCCGATGCGATGGTCGAGTCCCATGCCCTTGATGACGTCGATGACGTCGGCGCCCACCGCTTCACAGAGATTGGCGAGCGTGTTGACGAATGTGAGACGGGCCGCCAGGTAGGAGTTGGAGGCGTACTTGATCATTTCGGCCGACGTCGGATCGGTGATGACCACCTCGGTGTCGACTCCGTCGTATAGGGAGGCGACGCGCTCGGCGTCAGCTCGATCGAAGGCACCGACCACGATGCGGTCGGGTTCCAAGAAGTCGGGGACGGCCCGCCCTTCCCGCAGGAACTCGGGGTGGGAGACGATCCTCCCGGGACTTCCCCTGTCGGCGAGCCGCTTGGCCAGAGTGGCAACGGTGCCGGGCGGAACCGTGGACTTGACGACGAAGAGTGTGGCGTCGGCCACTTCGGTGGCGAGCTCGTCGACGACCGAGTGAATGTAGCTGAGGTCGGCTCGCCCGTCGGGCCCCTCCGGGGTGGGGAGGGCGAGGAAGACCATCTCCGCGCCGACAACCGCCTCGGGGTTCGCCCCGTGGAACGACATGCGTCCGGATACATCTGAGAGCAGCTCGGGGAGGCCTTCCTCGTATATGGGAACCCCTCCAGCCTGTAAGAGCTCGAGTCGCTGCAGGTTCGCCTCACCGAGACGGACGCTGTGGCCGAGTTTGGCCAGGCCAGCAGCACTGACGAGGCCGACGTACCCGGCACCGATGACGGCGATGTTCAATGGGACCCCCTACTGCAACGACTTGGTGGTGTCGGAGGAGACGACCACCGCACATGGTAACTGTCGGGGCTCATCCCGAAGCGTCGAGAACGGCGAGAAACCCGCCGCTCGGGTTGAACCCGGATGCGTTGGCGGCGCTTCCAGACCGGAAGTTGGCCAGGACCTGACCGGCCTCCGGCTCCTTGGCCACGACAACGGAACGACCGTCGATGTTGCGGTTCACCGCAGGGAGTGTCGTTCCATCCATGCTTCCTCGGATCACACCCCTGAAATCCCAGGCGAAGGCGGCCACGGAAGCACCGGCGAGCCTCGAATCGATGATCACGTACTTCGACAGAGTGCGGGCGACGCCCCCAGCCTCGGTGACGGTCGAGGGGGACTTGATCTCAGCCATGATCGCCCGGATCACCTGCTGCTGACGAGCGGAACGACCGAAGTCGTTGGCATCGACCGGCTGCCATGAGCCATCCCGATACTCCTGGTAATGACGGGAGCGGGCATACGCCAGCGCCATCTTCCCGTCGAGTCGTTGGCTCCCGGCGTCCACGGAAAGTCCGGAGTTCTCATCCCGCGCCGGATAGGGGAAGTCGATTGTGATCCCGCCCAACTCATCGATCATGCCCTGGAAGCCGATGAAGTCAATCTCGACATAATGGTTGATTTCGACATCGAGGTTTTGTTTGATGGTCTCGACCATCAAACGGCTGCCACCGAATGAGTAAGCGGCGTTGATGCGGTTGTCGCCATGGCCCGGGATACTCACCCACAGGTCGCGGGGGATGGAGAGCATCTGCATCACAGAGCCGTTCCCATCGACTTTGACCAGGATGATCACGTCCCCCCGGGCGCCGCTGAAGTCCCCGAAATTGGTCAGGTCGTCGAGGCCCTCGCGGGAGTCGGAACCGACGATCAGAAAGGTCAGCGAGTCTCCGCTCGCAGTGTCGAGAGCACTGGTCACCTCGTTGTCGGTTTCGGCGCGGGCGAGGAAGTCCTGACCGGTCTTGATGCCCCAGAGGGCAAAGCCGGCGGCAACATTGGCCAGGACCAGAATTGAGATCACAGACACCTTGAACCAGCGCGATGGGCGGCGTCGTTTGACCTGGGGTTGGGGGGAGACCTCGGACATCTCAGTGTTCGACGTTCGACAGCCTATCCACGGTTCCTCGGTTATCGGGATACCGCCGGGAGCCGCCGACGTGCCAACTATCGTCGGGGCAAGCACAGGAGGTCATTTGGCGGTTCTCGCCCACGAAGGTATCTACCCGATCATGTACGGCTCGTGGCCAATCCCGGTGGGGACGGCTCACCGCACGGGCTACATCGCACGGCCCGACGAGTCCGGCAGGTTCCCCGTGGTGATCGTCGTCCCCGATCTGAACGGTCTCAACGGGTTCGAGAAGGACCTGTGCCGCCAGCTGGCACGATCCGGCATTGCTGCAGTGGCCGTCGATCTGTACCGGGCGGAGGGCGACCCGCTCGAGGCGTACCACCATCTGTCCGACATCCGTGCTCTAACCGACCTGGACGAGACATACGAGTTCGTGGTGTCGGACGACGTGGCCTGGAATGCCGGCGCCAAGGTCGGCCTGCTGGGGCTCGACGTCGGAGGTCGCTTCGCCATCGCCAAGGCGGCGCGCTCGTCTTGGGTGGGGAGCGTGGTGTGCGTCGGGACACCCCTCACCGGGGACGAGACCCGGGAGATACGGGTCGCCGACCACCTCGCTCACCTGCCGGTGCCGGTGCTCTCCATGTACGGGGCCGAGAGCGAGCTCGTCGCTGCATCGACTGTCGACGAGGCGCAGGCGCGAAACGAGCACGGACAGTGGCTGCTGTACCAAGGGGCGGCGCACGCGTTCCTCAATCCGATGGCAGACGACTACGACGCTGCTGCTGCGGGGGACGCGATGCAGAGAATGATCGCCTTCTTCAAGGCCACACTGCCCCCGGCGGAGGTCGAAGAGCTGGGCTGATTCGGTACTGGTACTTGGTATCTGGTACTTGGTACTTGGTACTTGGTACTTGGTACTCCGTATTCCGTACGCGCGTGACGTGAAAGACCACTAACGGCTTCGTTGCCGAGCCTTCTGGCGCGTACGGAGTACTGGAGCGAGCGCCGAGCGACTACCGAATGTGCCGGACCCGGCCGGCGTACAGGGTTTCCAACCGACCGCCCACGTCGACGACGAGTCCGCCATCCACGGAGACGTCGATTGCCTTCCCCGAGCCTTTGGGCTCCCAGGTGATTTCCCATCCCAGGGTGGAGCAGTGCCGGCGGTATTCGTCTCTCGGCCACCCAGGCTGGTCGACCAGCCGGAGAAACTCGGCCGCCCACAACGCGCCGATCTCGGCGTGTCGGTCGGGCCCCGGATCGTCCGGATAGACGGCCGCCACCCCGTCGGGGGCGCCGGGCCACCAGAGATTGAGGCCAATGCCGACGCCCACCACACCGTCCGACACCTCGACGAGAATGCCGCCGCCCTTGCGGTCGTCGACCATCAGGTCGTTTGGCCACTTCAACCTGAGTTGCGGAAGAGTCCGAACCGCGGCCACACCCGCCATCAGCGAAAAGGGGCGCCGATCGTCCCGGCCGATCTCGTGGGCCACCGAGACGGCCAGAGACCGCGGGGCGTTCCACCACTCAGCGCCCGTCCTGCCGCGCCCCGCCTCCTGCGACGGAGCAATGACCACGACCGGCACCTCGGTCAGCATTTCACGGGCCGCGTCCTGAGTGGACAGCACTGAGTCCAGGCGGACCTGTCGATATGGTGTAGCCATCTCGTCTCCCGGCGGGTCTGAGACTTTGGAGCATACGGAGGAGACTTGGGGACCGAAGCGCGGATCGAACAGCTCAGGGCCCTACGCGAACAGGCCCTGAATGCGGGCAACCAAAGAGCGGTGGCCCGCCAGCACGAGCAGGGAAAGATGACCGCTCGGGAGCGCCTGGAGGCGCTCCTCGACAAGGGATCCTTCCAGGAGATCGATCAGTTCGTCCGTCACCAGACGGTCGGGTTCGGCATGGAGGACAAGCGTCCCTATGGCGACGCGGTCGTCACTGGACACGGCACGATCGAAGGCCGGCCTGTGTTCGTCTTCGCCGAGGATTTCACAGTCTTCGGCGGGTCGCTGGGCAAAGTGGTGGCCGACAAGATCTGCAAGGTGCTCGACCTGGCACTCCAGACCGGCACGCCCGTTATCGGCCTCAAAGACTCCGGCGGCGCCCGCATCCAGGAAGGCGTCGCCTCACTGGACGGCTACGGCCGTATCTTCGAACGAAATGTCCGCGCTTCCGGAGTGATCCCTCAAATCTCGGTGATCATGGGCCCTTGTGCCGGCGGGGCCGTCTACTCCCCCGCCCTCACCGACTTCGTATTCCAGGTGGACAAGACCTCCCACATGTTCATCACGGGACCCGACGTGATCAAAGCCGTCACCGGCGAGGACGTCACCATGGAAGAGCTCGGCGGAGCCATCGCGCATGCCTCGATTAGCGGAGTCACCCACTTCGTGTACCCCGACGGCCAGGACGCCCTCGAAGCGGTGCGCTACCTGATGTCGTTCCTGCCGCAGAACAACATGGAGATGCCCCCCTACTACCCGACCGGAGACCGGCCCGATCGGATAGACAACGAGCTCGACGCCATCATCCCCGACTCCTCGTCGCAGCCGTACGACATGAAGACGGTTGTCGAGACAATCCTCGACGATGGCGAGTTCTTCGAGGTGCACGAGAGGTGGGCCCGCAACATCATGATCGGGCTGGGACGCCTCGACGGCCACCCGGTGGGGATCATCGCCAATCAACCGGCGGTTCTCGCGGGCACCCTCGACATCGAAGCCTCCGAGAAGGCAGCCCGCTTCGTTCGATTCTGTGACGCCTTCAACATCCCGCTCCTCACCTTCGTCGACGTTCCCGGGTTCCTCCCAGGAGTGGAACAGGAGCACGGGGGGATCATCCGCCACGGAGCCAAGCTCCTGTACGCGTACTGCGAGGCGACCGTTCCCCGGATCACCGTCATCACCCGGAAGGCCTACGGCGGCGCCTACCTCGTCATGAACGCCCGAGGGATCCGGGCCGACCTGGTCTTTGCTTGGCCGTCGGCGGAGATCGCCGTCATGGGTGCGCAGGGAGCGGTCAACATCATCCACCGGCGCGAGATCGAGGGTGGCGACGACCCCGAGGCAAAAAGGTCCGAACTGATCAAGGACTACGAGGAGCGCTTCAACAACCCGTACGTGGCAGCCGAGCTGGGTCTGGTCGACGAGGTCATCGAGCCCAGAGAGACCCGCTCCAAGCTGATCCGAGCGCTCGACGTCCTCCGCACCAAGCGGGAGACCATGCCTCCGAAGAAGCATGGAAACGGTCCGCAATGAGATGCCACGTGGCATCTCATTGCGGACCGGTATTTGGTACTTGGTACTTGGACTTGGTACTTGGTACTTGGTATCCGGACCGGTCACGGTCGATCCCCGGTGATCCTGTCATGAAGGCGCCTTATACGCCTCCCCAGTACCGCAATCCGATCGCAGGAAACGTCAGACTTCTCGAGGTACCCAAGTCGGATCGCCAGCGTCAATTGCGTTTCGAGCTCGTTCAAGGAACCCAACGACATCCTCAAGAAGCGCGCCATCTCCCTTTGCGATCCTCGACCCGCGCATTCTGCAATGTTCGAACTGATCGAAACTGCCGCGCTCCGAAGCTGCGCAACCAGACCGAAACGCTCGTGTCGAGGGAACGTCTCCGTCAGTTTGTAGATCATCTCAGCGACGGCGAGTCCTTCCCTCCAACCTCGAGGCGCCGGTAATCGTGCATGGTTCACTACTTACGCAACCTTGTGACGGATTCCAAGTACCAGGTACTCGATACCAGGTACTGGCTATGAGGATCGATTCATGAAGTCGATCCTTATAGCCAACAGGGGCGAGATTGCGGTCCGTGTCATCCGCTCCGCCCGTGAACTGGGCATGCGCACCATCGCCATCTACTCCGAGCTTGATCGTGATGCTCGCCACGTCCACCTCGCCGACGAGGCGTGGTTCGTCGGCCCCGCCCCGGCGGCCGAGAGCTATCTGAACCAGGACCGGATCCTCGAAATCGCCCGGGAGTCGAAAGCGGAGTCAGTCCACCCCGGCTACGGGTTCTTGTCCGAGAACGCAACGTTTGCCCGGCGCGTCGGCAAAGCCGGGCTCGTCTGGGTCGGTCCCCCACCGGAAGCGGTGGAGGCGATGGGCGACAAGATCACGTCGCGCCGGAACGCCGAGAGTGCAGGCGTCCCCACCGTTCCAGGCCACACCGAGCCGGTGACCAGCGTCGAGGAGGTCGCCCAACTCGCCCACGAATTCGGATACCCGGTGGCGATCAAGGCGGCCCACGGGGGCGGAGGAAAAGGCCTTCGGGTGGTGCGGCGGCTGGAAGAGCTCAAGGAAGCTCTGGAGGGCGCCAAACGCGAGGCTGACGCCTACTTCGGGAACCCCGAGGTCTATGTAGAGAAATATCTCGACCGACCTCGGCACATCGAAGCGCAAATCCTCTTCGACTCTCACGGTCAAGGCCTCTTCCTCGGCGAGCGGGACTGCTCGGTGCAGCGTCGCCACCAGAAGCTCATCGAGGAGACCCCGTCCCCAGGCTTCAACCCGCGTCAGCGGCGAAGCCTGGGCAAGGCTGCTCTCGCCGCAGCCCGCTCGTGTGGGTATGTGAACGCCGGGACAGTTGAGTTTCTGGCCGACCAGAACGGCGACTTCTACTTCCTCGAGATGAACACGCGGCTCCAGGTGGAGCACACGGTGACGGAGATGGTGACCGGACTCGACCTCGTCGAGTGGCAGATCCGCATCGCGTACGGCGAGAAGCTGACGATCTCGGAGCCGGAGCCGACCGGGCATGCCATCGAGTTCCGGATCAATGCCGAGGATCCGTACAACGGCTTCTTGCCCACCCCTGGCCAGGTGGTGGAGTGGACAGAGCCGGCAGGGATCGGTGTCCGTGTCGACTCCTGGGTCGCGGCGGGGACGGTCGTGTCCCAGTACTACGACAACCTCATGGCGAAGCTGATCGTCTGGGGCCGCACCAGGGAGGCCGCGATCGCCCGTGGCAAGCGGGCCCTGGATGAGTTCGAGGTGAGCGGCGTAGCCACGACCATCCCAGCGCACAAGGCGGTCCTCTCCCACCCCGACTTCCTGGCAGGGAGGCACCACACCAAGTGGATGGAGGACGCAGTCGACCTCGAAGGGGCCCCACCCATGGTGGCGCCGGCCATGCCTGAAGACGAGGCGCTGGTCAAGCGGGACATCACCGTCGAAGTCGGGGGCCGCCGTTTCGAGGTGACCTACTGGGCTCCTGAGACCTCGGTGACCGGTCAGGCCCGTCGCCGTCCCCCGAAGCTGAGCGCCACTGGCGGCCCGACGAGCAGCGACGGCGTGGTCACAGCACCCATGCAGGGGACGATCGTGAAGGTCCACGTCAAGGCCGGTCAGGCGGTGAAGGCGGGCGAACCACTCTGTGTCCTCGAGGCCATGAAGATGGAGAACGAGGTCACCAGCCCCACCGAGGGAGAGGTGGTCGACCTCAGGGTCGAACCGGGCGACACCGTGTCCGCAGGCCAGGTCATCGCGATCGTCAAATAGAGCTGCCGGCTCGAGAGCCGATCGTAGCGATTACTCGGCTGCGTCGGTGATGGCCTCGGTCATCGTGGGATGTGCCATCAGGGTCTCCAATAGCGTCGAGGCAGTGACCCGGGCCTGAACGGCGAGAGCGATCACCCCTATCAGCTCCGACGCTCGATGCCCGACGATCGTCCCACCGAGCACAACACCCGTTGCCGGGTCGATCGTGACCTTCACAAAGCCTCGCTCGAAGTGCTGCAGGACCGAACGGGCGTTGGCTGCAAATGGGACCTTCGTGGTGCGCACCTTGCGGCCGACCGCGGCTGCCTCCACCTCGACCAGGCCCACCGATGCGATCTCGGGCTCGGTGAAGATCGCCTCCGCAACCTTGGAGAGATCGAGGGGATCGACAGGCAGCCCAAGCGCATGCCAGGCGATCTTGCGCCCCTGAGCGGTGGCCACCGAACTGAGGAGCATCTGCCCGGTGACGTCACCGGCGGCGTATATGTGGGGGACTGAGGTGCGCTGATATTCGTCGACTTCGATGAACCCGTTCGAGGTCTTGATCCCGATGTCGTCGAGCCCGAGGTCGTCAGTGTTGGGGACCGAACCCACAGCAAGAAGGACATGGGACCCCTCGATACGCCGGCCGTCGTTGCAGGACACCTCCACCCGGTCGCCGTGGACCGTCACCGACTCGGCACGGGCCCCAATCACGAGGTTGACCCCACGGTCCTGGAAGTCCTCTTCGAGCACTGCCGCCACCTCTGGATCACGATGGGGAAGGATCTGGCGGCGGGAGACCACCAGAGTCACATCCGACCCGAGTGCCTCGAAGATGTGGGTGAATTCCACCCCGGTAACACCGGAGCCGATCACGATGAGATGCTCAGGCGGGCTCTCGAAGTGATAGCAGTGGCGCGTGGTGAGGATTCTCTCGCCGTCCACTGCGGCCCAGTCGGGCACGCGAGGTCGTGAGCCGGTTGAGACCATGGCCTGGTCGAACCGAATCCGACGCTCCCCCGCGTCCGTGGAAACCATGACCTCGTTGGCGTCGACGAACCTGCCAGTGCCACGAACGATCTCCACACCCTGCGACCTGAGCATGTCCGTCCAGTCCTGCGTGATGTCGTCGACGATCTCGTCGATTCGGGCGCCGAGTTGCGTCGTATCGACCCGGCCCGGGTCGTTGGCCATCCCCAGCTTGATCGCGTTGCGCACGGAGCTGTAGCGGAGGGCGCTGGCCGCCATCGTCTTGGACGGGATGCAGTCGAGCAGGTGCGCGGCGCCCCCGACGATCTCGTTCTCGACCAAGGTCACACGGGCGCCCCTGGCTGCCGCAACCGTGGCCGCCTGGGTGCCGGCCGGTCCGCCTCCGATGATGAGAAGGTGCGTCATCTCGATTCGACGCTAACCGGTCGGTCGATACGCACCGAAAACCTCGCGGAGCGCTGTGGAGACCTCTCCAACAGTCGCACCCGCGGCCAGTGCGTCTTTCATCGGGTAGAGGAGGTTTCCGGTTCCCACCGCCACGTCGCTCACTTGGGCCAGCGCCGCGTCGACGGCACCCTGGTCCCGCCCGGCACGCCAGGCCGCCAGCCGCTCCCTCTGGCCACCCTCGAGCGCCGGGTCGACCTCGAGGACGGGCACCGCCCCCGAGTCGGTGACGAAGCGGTTCACGCCAACGACGACCGAGTCGCCCGCCGTCTGACGGCGAGCGTCGACATATGCGGACTCCTCGATGCGGGCCTGCATCCACCCCTCTTCGACGGCGGCGACAGCGCCACCGAGCGCGTCGATCTCCTCGATGAGGCCCACCGCCTGCTCCTCGAGGGCATCGGTGAGACTCTCGACGAAGTAGGAACCTCCGAGCGGATCCGCCGTGGCGGGGACACCAGACTCGAACGCGATCACCTGCTGGGTGCGGAGGGCGAGCAGGGCACTCTCCTCCGTGGGGAGGCCCAGAGCCTCGTCATAGGCGTTGGTGTGCAACGACTGGGTGCCCCCGAGCACGCCGGCGAGGGCCTGGATGGTCGTGCGCACGACGTTGTTGAGGGGCTGTTGGGCCGTCAGGGTGGAGCCTGCGGTCTGGGTGTGGAATCGCATCATCCACGACCTCGGGTCCCGGGCACCGATACGGTTTCGCATCAGGTTCGCCCATATGCGTCGAGCCGCCCGGAACTTTGCCACTTCTTCGAACAGGTCGTTGTGACTGTTCCAGAAGAACGAGAGCCGGGGCGCGAATCGGTCCACATCGAGCCCGGCGTCGATGGCGGCGGCGACGTAGGCGAGACCGTTGGCGATCGTGAAGGCGAGTTCCTCTGCTGCCGTGGCGCCAGCTTCCCGGATGTGATATCCACTGATGGAGATCGTGTTCCACTGGGGAATCTCGCCCTCGCTGTATGCGAACAGATCAGTGATGAGGCGCATCGAGGGACGGGGCGGGTAGATGTAGGTGCCCCGCGCCACGTATTCCTTGAGGATGTCGTTCTGGACTGTTCCGCGCAGTGCGGTGGCGGCGACGCCTTGCTCTTCGGCGACGAGTTGATAGAGGAGCAGCAGGATGGCGGCCGTCGAGTTGATCGTCATCGAAGTCGAGACCTGATCGAGCGGAATCTCTGCGAACAAGCGCCGCATGTCGTCGAGGCTGTCTATCGCGACGCCCACCTTGCCGACCTCCCCCGCCGCGAGGGGGGCGTCTGAGTCGAGACCCATCTGGGTCGGCAGGTCGAAGGCGACCGACAGGCCGGTTTGACCTGCCTCCAGAAGCTCCTTGAAGCGTCGATTGGTCTCATCGGCGGTCGCGAAACCGGCGTACTGACGCATGGTCCAGAGGCGCGACCGGTACATTTCCGGGTGAATTCCCCGGGTGTAGGGGTATTGACCGGGATCACCGACGTTCTCAGCCCAAGCCCCGACACCGTAGACCGCGTCTACTTCGATGCCACTCGAGGTGCGCCTGTTTTCAGCCATGTCGTCGTATCCTGACACCAGCCGGGGATGCTAGGTGGGAACTCCACCCTCCTCCGGCACGTCACTTACCCCCAGATGGCCCGAAAAGCGCTGATCCACCAGGTCGAGGCGCGGGAAAGGCGTGGACGCTGGTTCGGCGCCCTCGCCACCCTCGTCTCCATCGCCCTTCTCATGTCGAGTTGGGTTGGTCTTTTCGCGTTCCTGGGGGCCAACGCCGCATACGGCACGTTCGAGGGAATCAAGGAGGACTGGGTGCCAGACACCTCGTCGATGCCGCTGACCCTTCCCGATCCCAGCCGGGTGAGCCGCATCTACGCCGACTCGGGCGAGCTTCTCGCAGACCTCCACGACGGACGGAACTCCGAACCCATACCATACGAACAGATTCCCAAGGTCATGGTCGACGCCGTCCTGGCCGCCGAGGACTCGGACTTCTTCGAGCACGAGGGCATCGACTTCTCCGCAATTTTCTCGGCCGCCATCGACAACATCCTCTACGACGTCACGCGCGGCGGATCCACGATCACCCAGCAGGTGGTGAAGAACGTGTTCGTTGGTGACGAGATCAGCATCCGCCGCAAGATCAACGAGGCGTTCGTGGCGGCCGAGCTGGAGCGCAGGTTCCCCAAGGAGCGCATCCTCGAGTACTACATGAACTCGGTGTACTTCGGGTCGGGTGCTTACGGCGTCAAAACCGCTGCCCAAGAGTTCTTCGCCAAGCCCCTGGACCAGCTTCAGGTCCACGAGGCGGCCGCCCTGGCGGTGCAGGTGCGCAACCCGAGCCTGTACAACCCGCGTCTCCGCCCGGAGATCACGCTGGAGCGGCGCAACCAGGTCATCGCCGAGATGGCCGACAACGGTTGGATCACCGAAGACCAAGCCACTGGGGCGAAGAACCAACCCCTCGGCGTCGTTGATACCCCCCTTCGACGGGGACCCGCCGAACACGTGGTGGCCGAGGTCAAGAAGCAGCTCCTCAACTCAAACGAGTTCTCGTTCCTGGGAGCGACGTTCGACGAACGGAAGAAAGCCGTGTTCGGATGCCCTGCCGATGACGTCGAGTGCGAAGGCGGTGGCGGCCTCCAGATCTACACGACGATCGACCTGCGCCTTCAGAACATGGCCAACGACGTTCTCCACGGGTGGCTGCCGCTGCTGCCCTACGAGGAGAACCTGGCGGCCTGCGCTGCGCTGTTCCCCGACTACGCGGAGAAGGAGAGCTTCTACGCCACCTACGCCGAGACTCACTCCTGCCGGCCCACCGGAGCGATCTCGATGGTCGACAACACGAGCGGTGCGGTGAAGGTGATGGCCTCAGGTCTGCCGTTTGAGTTCAACCAGTTCGACCTGGCCATCCAGGGGCGGCGCAACACGGGGTCGGCTGCAAAACCGTTCGGGCTGGTCGCCGCGCTGGAGAACGGCTTCACCATGGGCCACTACTTCTCGGCGACCAGCCCGATGGACATCCAATGCCCCAATATCTGCGGGCCCGACGGATCCCACACCTGGCGGGTGCGTGGTGGCTCATCCGGTGGGGCAGTCAGTCTCGACACGGCCACCTACGCCTCCACCAATGTCGTCTTCGCACAACTCTCGCTAGCGGTGGGGCCGGAGAAAATCGTCGACACAGCGCGTCGAATGGGAATCACCGAAGCAGATCTCGAGCCTGTCCCTTCCATCGTCCTCGGATCGTCATCGGTATCGACACTCGAGATGGCGTCGGCCTACTCCAACTTCGCCACGAACGGAGTCCACGCCGACGATTACGTGATCGCGCGCATCATCGACCACAACGGCAACGTTCTCTACGAACACCAACCGGAAGTCACCCAGGTGGCCGACCCGGCGATATTCGCTGCCGCACGCAAGGCCCTCGAGAAGGTGCCCACAATCGGCACCGGAACCCGCGCCGACATCGGCCGGCCCGCCGGCGGCAAGACGGGCACCCACCAGAGTTACTTGGACGCCTGGTACGTCGGCTTCACGCCGGAGTACTCGACGGCGGTGTGGGTCGGCTTCGAGGCCGAGCAGATTCCTCTCCGGAACGTCCTCATCAACGGCACCCGCTACTCCCAAGTGTTCGGGGGAACAGTCCCTGCACCCATCTGGAGCGACTTCATGTCGCGGGTCATGGAAGGTCTTCCCGAGAGCCAGTTCCCAGAGGACCCGCCGAACATCCGCGACTACGAGGTGCCGCCTCCTGCCATCGTCCCAGTGGTAGTCGGTCTCGATCAGGGCGAGGCCGAACGCGCCCTCGCCGCTGCCGGTCTGCGGGCTTCAGTGGTGACCATCCCCTCCCTGGACAAGGCCGGAACCGTCATCCGCCAGTCGGTCCAACCCGGTGCGGAGATACGCCAAGGCTCCGCCGTGGTCATCCACGTCTCTACCGGAGAGACCCCCACGGCGACGATCCCGAACTTCATCGGAATGACCTTCGACGAGGCTGTTGCTCTGGTGCAGGAGCTCGAAAACGCCACCGGTGTCAAGATCAGCCTGTTCCAAGAGACCGTTCCGGTCGAAGACGGCGCGTTTGTCGGACGCATTGTGTCCTCGACGCCGCCGCCTGGCACCACGATCACGGCATCTGGGACCGTCACGGTCTACGTCGGCCGTGCTCCTTAACGGAATGTTTCGCGTCCTTGCTTGACGCTACTTGACGTTCTTCGACGCTACCTGGTAGAACGGAGGCATGAGTACAGGAGTGCCCGCCGGAAACCCGAGTCGTCCTCCGACAGCATCCGCTGCAGGGCCGGCGGGCACCCCTGTCCGGCGAACCGCCGAAGTCAGGCCCACAGTGCCCACCAAGATCCTCGACGTGGCCGGGCCGATCCATCCATCCGATCCCTACGTCCGCAGGTTCTGGGTAGCCGCTCTGGGGCCGGGGACGGTGGCGGAGCTTCTTCGACTGGTGCGAGCCGCCGATCGCGGGGAGGAAGTGCGGCTGCCCAGGAACCTGCCCGCCCTCCTCCGCACCGGTCTCGTCAGTGTCGTCGACGGCTGCCTCGGTGTGGCGGCGGGGTTTCCGATCGTGCCACCCGAGATGCGCTGGCGCTTCCCTCCGGCACTAGCGGCCGAACACCGGCGATGGATCGCCAACGCCAACTGACCTAGCGACGGGACGCGAGCAGGCCCATCATCATCAGCGCGGCGATCTCACCGCCGACGAAACCGACTGCGACCCGGATATCGGCCGAACCTGCAATGAGCACGGCAATCACTGCCGCTGTTGCCAGGCCTGCGGTCCAGGCGTAGCCGAGCAGACGGGTCCGCCCCTCGGCGACGAGGATCTGGGACGTGATCTGGGCCGTGGAAGCCGCCATGACCCCCGCGGCGACCAGTGCGGCTACGAGCCGTGCTGGCGCGTACCCCTCGCCATAGAGGCCCGAGACCACCTCCGGCCCGACGAACCAGCCGACGAGCCCTCCGAGGATTGCCAGGCCGCCTCCAATAGCGACAACGCGCCGGACGATGAGGCCCAGGTGGTCGTGATCCCCCACGTCGGACAGGCCGACCAGGTAGGGAAGCAGCCGGCCCTGCATCGAGAAGATCAGAGTCATCGGCGCCCGGAACAGGGTGAAGGTGATGAACAGGACGGACATCAGGTCGATGTCGCCGCCCAATGCCAGAACCGCGAGCGGCGCACCGGCCAGCAGGAGCTGAGCAGGGGCGCTGCCACCGACATACCCACTGAGAAATCTTCCTGGCGGGGTGACGGGAACGTTCGGGTCACCGCGGTCATGGCGCCACCACGCCATTCCCAGGACGGCGAAAGCCCCGATCACCATGGCCCATCCCATCGATGTGGCTGAGGCGATCGTCCTTAGCAAGACGAATCCGGCGATGAGCCTGACGGTCGACTCGATGATCATGACCCATCCCACGTCCTTGAACCGGCGGGAACCGGCCAGCACGCCCTTGCCGACGAACAGCAGGGCGTACCCGATGCAGAGGAGTGCGATCTGGGCGATGTACTGCGTGTCGCCCGCGAAGACCCGATCCAGCATGATGATCACGAAGCCCACGCCTATCAGTGCGGAGAGGGCGGTGACGACAAATGCCGGTCGCAGGTCGGTGGGGAGTGACTTCCTTCCCCTGGCGACCTCCCGGGTCACGTACTGCTCGAGCGGGAGCAAGAGGATGGTGACAAGAATGAAGAACAGGGTCCAGAGGGCGCTGATCGGAGCGAACCCGGCTGGATCGAGGACCTGTGTCCCGTACCACTGGAATACGAAGGCACCGATGGCGCCGACCAGCGACCCACCGACGAAGAAACCTGTACCCGGGGCGCGAAATCCGCGCTTGTTGAGGTCGACGACGGGTGGTGTCATCTGGCGCCGGCGCCGGTCATCACCGTCCAGATGCTCTTCCACAGGATGCGGAGGTCGAGAACCGGCGACATGTGCTTTATGTAATAGAGGTCGTATGTCAGCTTCTCCACGGTGTCCGCCTGGTCATCGGCATATCCGTAGTTGACCTGAGCCCAACCAGTGATCCCCGGGCGCACCATGTGTCGATGGTCGTAGAAAGGAATGAGACGCCCAAACTCCGCAACGAATGGGACCTGCTCGGCCCTCGGACCCACGAGACTCATGTCTCCACGCAGCACGTTCCAGAGCTGAGGCAGTTCGTCGAGCCGGGACTTGCG
Organism: uncultured Acidimicrobiaceae bacterium; assembly: GCA_964529515.1. Classification (GTDB taxonomy): domain Bacteria; phylum Actinomycetota; class Acidimicrobiia; order Spongiisociales; family ZC4RG35; genus ZC4RG35. Next base: position 4,006 of record CAZGWX010000178.1, on the reverse strand, counting down.
CAGGAACGAGCCACCGCGGATCAGTCGCGGGTCTTGCTCCGCGGCGAAACTAGGTCCGTTGTCCTCAGCGTCAGGGCTCATCGTCCGGAACTTGAACATGGTGAACAGACGGCCGTCCAGGCCAACGCGCTGCTGGCTGAATATCGCCGGCCCGGGATCGGCGACCTTGACATAGAGGCCGACCAGCGCAGCCAGCGGCACCCAGAGTGGGGCAAGAACAAGGGCCATGATTACGTCGGAGACCCGCTTGCCGGGGAGCCATCGCGCCACCTGGAGCAGGGGCGTGGAAATCTCCCAACCCTCAGCGACGTGGACCAGGGGGACTCGCCCCGTGTGCTCCTCGTATATCGAAGAAAACGCCCTCACGCGATATCCGGCCACGTCACAGGAGGAGACGAACTGTGCCATCCGCTCGGACAGGACCGAACCCAGATCGACGGCAATGGTGACATCGTTCTCCGGCAGAGACAGGTCCCCGACAAAGTCGGGCGGGATGATCCAGATCACGTCCGCATGGTCCGAGTCCAACAACTCGTCGGCCAGTTGCTTCTCCGCGGTGATCACACCCATCTTCTCGGTCCAGGGACGGCGACGTCGCTCGAGTCGATGAATGGTCGCCGGGACCATCCAAAAGGCAACTGTCAATGCGAGGAATTGTCTGGAGAAGTAGACATCCCGAAAGGCAACGAGCAAAGCCGAGGTGGTGAGCCAGGTCCCCAGTCCGATCACCGCCATCCGGCCGTAAGTCGGACGGGGAACGCCCGGCCCGGACATCTGATCGGTCAAGAAGGACATGACAACCATCGATGTGGCCATGAACCCGACCAGGGGCCAGACGGGCGCTACGTCCCACGCAAATGGCACCGCGAACACGACCTGGGAGGCCCCGACGAGGGCGATAGCCAGAGCTATGAGGTCAACGAACGCGACCGAGACGATGAAGCGCGTGCGCACTATCGCAAGATGGTAGTTGCGAGGCGGGTTCGTGACGGTTGCTCACCTCGTTCTGGGCGGCCCGGAGTTTGTACCCCGTACCGCAATATGGGTGACTGGGCCGGCCTCCGGCGGTCACATGGCGGACCTTCGATCCTCCGGCCCGTACTCCGTGTGCGCAAGCTCCGAACGACTCAAAGTCTCTCATCTTTCACTGCTGGCTCATACCGGGGTAAGGGGTACTCTCTAAGCGTGTCCCCCCAGGCAGACGGGCTGTTTCGCTACGTGCCATCTGTCGCGCTCGACTGGGAGCGGAGGGCCGCCGAAAGCCGTTGTCTGCAGCAGGAAGCCACCCTTCTTTTTGTTGACATCTCCGGTTTCACAAGTCTCTCGGAGCGCCTCGCCGGGCTCGGTCGCATCGGTGCCGAAGAGCTGACCGCCATCCTGGGTGGGGTGTTCGGGCGAATGCTCGACATCGTCCACGCCAGAGGTGGCTCGATGCTCAAGTTCGGCGGAGATGCCCTGTTACTCCTGTTCGATGACGAGGATCACCCCACTCAGGCTGCCTGTGCCGCTATCGAGATGCGGGCGGCCCTGCGAGCGGCTTCCCAGGAGCGGACATCCGTGGGGCGTGTCCATCTGGAGATGTCGTCGGGCATCCACACCGGGCCTGTCGACCTCTTCCTGGTTGGCAGCAGCCATCGGGAGCTCATGGTCACCGGACCCGCCGCTAGCCGCACCACGGAGATGGAAGCCAAGGCCGACGCCGGAGAGATCCTGGTGAGTGAAGAGACCAGCCGCAGACTTCCAGCGGCCATGGTCGGTCCTTCCAAAGGCGATGGACGTCTCCTGAAGAGGATCAGGAACATCCCGGCCGCGAGAGGCCCGCGTCCATGGGTCGAGCTCGAAGGCGACCCAGCAGTGCTGGTGCCGTTGGGCCTACGCGACCACCTCTCCTCGGGGGTCGCCGAATCAGAGCACCGGATCGCCACTGTCGGCTTCGTCAAGTTCAAGGGAATCGACGAGTTGCTTGCCTCGGAAGGCCCGGAGAGAGTGTCCGAAGAGCTGCACGCCCTCGTCAGCGCGGCCCAAGAGGCAGCCGACTTGGAGGGCGTGACCTTCCTCGCCAGCGACATCGACCGGGACGGAGGCAAGATGATCTTCGTCACTGGCGTGCCCACAGCGGCCCACGATGACGAGGGGCGGATGCTCCGCGCCCTCTCTGCGATAATCAACACGCCTTCGGCGTTCTCGGTGCAGGCCGGCGCCAACCGCGGTCACGTGTTCGCGGGCAATGTGGGTACCAAGAGACGGGCGACGTACACCGTCATGGGCGACACGGTGAACCTCGCCGCTCGACTCATGGCGGCCGCACAGAAGAGCAACCTGCTGGCCGGCCCCTCGGTGCTGGACCTCTCCTCGACCCTGTTCCGGACGGAGGCCCTGGAGCCATTTCGGGTCAAGGGAAAGGCGGAACCGGTCCGTGCGTTCTCGGTCCACGAGGCGCTCGGGGTCAAGCCGCCTCAGGCTCGAAGTGAGCTCCCTTTCCGCGGGCGCGAGGCCGAACTCCAGGGCTTGCTGAGCATCGTCACCACCTGCGCTCAGATCGGGCACGGCGGCATGGTGACGATCACCGGGGACACCGGAATCGGGAAGAGCCGGCTGATCGAAGAGGTGCTGGCGCGATGTCCCGACATGGCCGTGGGGAGGGTGCAGGCTGACCCGTACGGGATCGACAACCCCTATTGGGCAATCAGAGACCCACTCCGTCGCCTGCTGGGAGTGAGCGGCTCAAGCAGAGAAGAGCTCGAACCCAGCCTTCTCGCACGCATCGGCGTGATCGCTCCATCGCTGCTCTGGGCCGCCCCACTCCTCGCCGACTTGACCCACATTCCCGTAGAGGACAACGACGACACTGCCGCTATCGAACCGCGATTCCGGCCGAGTCGGACGGCCGAGGTGTTGGTCGAGCTCTTCGATGCGCTCTTCTCGCGACCTCTCGTCCTGCTGATCGAAGACGGGCAATGGCTCGACGGGTCGAGCCTCGAACTGCTGCGGCGGGTGGGTGAAGCCGCGGAAGACCGGCCCTGGACCGTCGTGCTCACCACCCGACACGATGAGGTGGAGGGCTTCGGGTCCCGCATCGCCCTCTATCCCCTCGAGGACGGTGCCGTCCGCGCCATTGCAGCGGAGGCCACATCCAGCGCGCCGCTCCGCCCGTCCGACCTCGACGCCATCGTGAACAGGGTGGGCGGCAACCCACTCTTCCTGTCCGAGCTCCTCACTGTGGTCAAAGAATCGGGATCGGCCGAGGGGATTCCGGACTCACTTGACGCCGTCGTCTCCAAGCAGATCGACACACTCCACTCGCTGGCCCGGCAGGCGCTTCGACACTCGTCGGTCCTGGGACGGAGCTTCCGGTCCGACGCGATGGCCCGCTTCCTCACCGACTCCGGACTGGCCCTCGATCGGGCGACCAAGCGGGAGCTGGACGGGTTTCTCGAGCCTGACGGGCGAACACGCACTCGCTTCCGCAACGGGGTGGTCCACGACGTGGCATATGGCAGCCTCCCCTATCGCCGGCGCCGTGAGCTCCATGCACTGGCGGGAGCGACGATCGAAGACATGGCCCGTGACGACCTCGCCGACGCCGCGGAGACGCTGGCCCTCCACTTCTCGGAATCCGGGAACCATGCCAAGGCCTGGGAGTACGCGCTCGTGGCAGGCGACAAGGCAAAGCGGACTTACGCCAACGCTGAAGCGGCAAACCATTATCGGCGCGCTCTTGAAGCATCCCGCCAGCTGCAATCGATCGATCCGGCGACCGTGGCCGAAGTGTGGACGAACCTCGGCGAGGTCCGTGACCTCATGGGCCGATATGAGGAGGCCAGAGAAGCCTTCGGAAGGGGCGCCCGACTGGTCACTTCCGACCCACACCGCGTTGCCGAGTTGCACCTGAAGCGTGCCGAGGCGTGGTTCGGCTCGGGCAATCTGAGCCAGGCGAGGCGGAGCCTCACGACGGCTCGCCGAGCGCTGCCCCCGGATGGCAGTGATCTGACCCGGAGGATGCTGG
>CAZGWX010000177.1:0-7319 GCA_964529515.1 uncultured Acidimicrobiaceae bacterium | reverse complement strand
CTTCGGTGGCGTCGTCGGCCAAAGACGCGTAGGAGCGGACGAACTTCGGGTAGCGGCCCGAGCCGAGCCCGAGTACATCGTGGAACACCAGCACCTGGCCGTCGGTCGATGGGCCGGCCCCGATGCCGATGGTCGGCACGTCGATCTCCTTGGTGATCAGCTCGCCGAGGATGTCGGGGACGCCTTCGATGACTACCGAGAAGCACCCGGCCTCGGCGATGGCCCGGGCGTCGTCGATCATCTCGCGGGCGGCCTCGACCGCCTTCCCTTGCACCCTGAAGCCCCCCATGGCGTGAACCGACTGGGGTGTCAAGCCGACGTGGCCCATGACGGGAATCTCAGCGTCGAGGATCGCCTCGATCACCGGGACCCGCTTGCGGCCACCCTCCAGCTTGACCGCCTCCGCTCCGCCTTCCCGGATCAGGCGGCCGGCGTTGCGGACCGCGTCCTCGGGACTGAGGTGGAAGCTGAGCCACGGCATGTCGGCCACCACGAGGGCGTTGGGCCGGGCTCGCTTCACGGCGCGGGTGTGGAGGACGATCTCGTCGATGCCGATCTCGAGGGTCGTCTCCATGCCGTGAACCACGTTGGCGACCGAGTCGCCGACGAGGATGACGTCGATTCCGGCCCGATCGGCGATGACGGCACCCGGGTAGTCGTAGGCCGTGACCATCGAGATGCGCGGGCCACCCTTGCGTGAACGGATGTCGGGGACGGTGACCTTCTTTTCAGCCATGTGTGGAAGGCTAACCAGTGAAGGACCATCCGGAATTCCGGTTACCTTGCGCAGGGTGAACCGACTCTCCCTGGCAGCCTCCGCAGCCGCATTCGTCCTGGCTGCCTGCACCGCGGCCCCCGAGAGCACAGTCGCCGCGGTGGCAACGACGGCCACGCGGGCGCCGATCACCACGACAAGCACCACGACCACGACGAGCACAACCACCACGACGATCCCCCCGACCACGACGACGACCCTGGTGCGTCCCGACGGCCTCACCGCCGCTGAGCGGGTACTGGTGCTGACAGAAACGATCGGCGGTGGGATCTCGCCCAAGTCGGTGGTGGCGTCCCAGACCGGGTTCTTCGTCGCCCAGAACATGATGTACCGGCACACGATCACGGTCTACGACCGGGATTTCGAGCTGCTGGCCACCATCGACGACACCGTCACGCCCGCCCAGTTTGGGCACGCTGACTTCGGCACCGAACTGACAGGGTCGCCGGTGGAGGCCGCCTTCACCAGCGACGGCTCAGTCGCCTACATCTCCAACTACAAGATGTACGGCAGAGGCCTGTCGACCGCGGCCTCCGACGGCTGCAACCAGGGAAACTGGCCGGACAGCTTCGTCTACCGCCTCGACATGGCCAGTCTCCAAGTCGACCAGTTGATCCGGGTCGGCTCGGTCCCCAAGTTCCTGGTCGTCAGTCCCGACGACACCACCCTCGTCGTCTCCAACTGGTGCGGTTTCGACGTCAGCGTCATCGCACTGCCGGAGGGCAAGGAAGTGGGGCGGGTACCCGTCGGCCGCCATCCCCGCGGAGTCGCCGTATCACCGGACTCGCGGACGGCCTACGTGGCGGTGATGGGCTCGACCCGCATCGCAGTCGTCGATCTCGCCACCCTCGGAGTGAGCTATCTCGAGGGGATCGGGCGCAGCCCGCGCCATCTGGTGCTCAGCCCCGATGGCAACACCCTGTACGCCACCCTCAACGGTGAGGGCCGGCTTGCCCGGATCGACCTGCCGACCGGGAGAGTGACCGCCAAGGTTGCCACGGGATCGGCGCCCCGCAGCATGGACATCAGTGACGACGGAACTGCCCTGTATGTCGTGAACTACAACTCGAGCACACTGAGCGTTGTGCGCACCTCCGACATGGTCGAAGTGGCCGAGTACCCGACGAACTCGAGGCCGATCGGGGTCACCTACGACGCACCCACCCGCCAGGTGTGGGTGGCGAACTACTCGGGGACGATTCAGGTGTTCTCGGCGGTGGCGCCATAGCTCGCTTCCCCAACCCCCTCGGCACTACGGGCCACTACCCCGCTCCGCTACCGCTCTACGGGTGGGAGATGTCCTCTGATCCACTCGATGTCGGCGCCCTGCTCGGCTGCGCCTCCGGGCGTCTCCACCACGACCGGGGCATCCGCTTCGATGATCACCCGGATGAGGTCGGCCGCCGGGATCTGACCGTCGCCGAGGTTCTCGTGTCGGTCGCGCCGGGAGTCGAACGGGTCCTTGGAGTCGTTGGCGTGGACGAGATCGATCCGTCCGGTCGCCTCCAAGACCCGGGGCACCAGTTCTTCGAAGGGCTCGCCGCCTGCCCAGGCATGGCAGGTGTCGAGGACGAACCCCACACCGAACTCGCCGACCTCCTCCCACAGCTTGGCGATCCACTCCACGCGGCGGGCAGCGGCCTTATCGCCCCCGGCAGTGTTCTCGATGAGGACCGGCACCTCGGTATCCAGTGGCTCGAGGGCCTTCCGCCACCGCACGATGCCCTCCTCCTGGGGGCTCTCCCCGGTGACATGTCCGCCGTGGACCACGACGCCGGTCGCACCGATGGCCGCGGCGGCATCACAGGTCTCCTGCAGGATCCGGCGACTCGGGACACGCACCTTGTTGTCGTCGGCGCAGACGTTGATCAGATAGGGCGCGTGGACATAGATCGGGACGGTGGACGCCACGAGCTCGGCTGCGTCGTTGCGCGGCGCGGGCTTCTTCCAACCCTGCGGGTTGGACAGGAAGATCTGGACCAGGTCCGCCGACCGGGCCTCGACCTCGGCGAGCGGATGGGTCGCCGGGGTGTGGGCGCCGATCAGCATCACTCCTCCTCCGATGCCGCCCCCGTGCGGACGATGGCGTGCTCGACGGCGTAGTCAGCGAGGCGTTCGGCGACCACGTTCGGGTCGTCCGACCAGTCCTCGGTCAGGATGCCCACCTCGCTGGGGCCGATCCAGCGCGCGCCCCAGGGATCTGCGGGGAGAACCGAACGGTCGTCCACCTCCACCGCCAGCAGAACGATCTTCTTGCCCTCGTCGTCGACGGTGGTCACGTCGATGTCGACGATACGGTTCCAGGGGACGGACGATGGCGGACGGAACGGCCCGGACAGCTTCATCACCAGCGCCTCGGGGCGGGCTTCGACTACCCGAGTGGGGACAAACAGCTCCTTCAGGCCCCACGCCACCAGAAACACACCGAAGGCGATGAACGCCCACGCCCAAATCTCGTCCCGGGGCTCGGGGATCTGGGTCTGTTCGGGCAGGAAGAGCACTTCGCGGAGAGCGTTGGTGAGGCGACGGTTGGTGACCAAGTCGAGACCGAAGACGAGGAGCGGGATGCCGAACATGGCGAGCGCCCACATGCGCAGGGCGGACCGTCTCACGACCACGGTCACGGCTCCACACCCAGGTCGGAAGGGGTGAACAGGCTGTGGAACGACACCCCGGCGGCGGCGAACCGACTGGCGGCGGCGCCGGCGGATCGGTCGACCAGCGTTACGACCTGAACCACCTCCAGACCTTCGGCACGGACTGCCTCCATGGCCTCGAATGCCGCACTGCCGGTGGTCGTGGTGTCCTCGATGATGACAACCCTATCGCCGGGGCCGACAGGCCCCACCACGCGGCCACCGGTCCCGTGGTCCTTGGCCTCCTTGCGCACCGAGAAGGCACGGAGTCCCCTGCCGGCACCGGCCATCGCGGTGGCGACAGCGATGGGGTCGGCGCCCATGGTCATCCCGCCCACGGCATCGGCCCCGGGGTCGATGACCTCGAGGACCGCCTCTCCGACGAGACGCGCCCCGCGGCCGTCGAAAGTGGTCTGGCGGGCGTCGAGGTACCACGGTGAGGTCTGCCCCGAACGGAGCGCGAACGGCCCGTCGGTGCGCAGCGCATGGCTGGTCAGGTGGTCGAGAAGGGCTTGGCGCGACACGGACCCACAATCGTATTGGCGGCGCCCGGGCAATCGCCTAGTTTCACGACGAAATGGACATCCTCCTCGTCCGTCACGGTCAACCCGATTGGACTCCCGGCCGCATGCAGCGCAACGACCCGCACCTCACCGACACGGGCCGGGAGCAGGCGCTGCGGGTGGCCCACCGCCTTGCCGCCGTCGAAGGAGTAGACGAGCTCTGGGTGTCCACCATGAACCGGGCCGTGGAGACGGCCCAGCCGATCGGCGAGGGCCTCAAGATCGAACCCGAGCGCTACGAGTGGCTGGAGGAGATCCGCAACCCACCGGACTGGGAGGGGGCGCCCGCCGACGAGATCGAGCGGCACTTCGCCGAGGCCAACCAGCGCGACATGGAGCGCATGTGGGAAGGGCTCCCCGGTGGCGAGAGCTTCAGGGCATTTCACCAGAGGGTCGTGACCGGCCTCATCGACACGCTGCAGCGCCATGGCGTCCAGCCGATGTCACCGGCGCACCGCCACCTGTGGTCCGCTGAGGACCCGGACCGGCGGGTGATCATCGTCGCCCACGCCGGGACCAACGCAGTGGTCCTCGGTCACCTGCTGGGCCTCGACCCGGTGCCCTGGGAGTGGGAGAGGTTCGCCCAGCCTCACACGGGTGTGAGCCGACTGACGATGACCCGCATCTCGACGGGCTGGTCGTTCTCACTCCGTCAGCTCGGTGATGTGGCCCATCTCCACCCTGGAATGGTCACGGTCTGAACGGGCGGCCTACTGGCCAAACCTGCGGTTGCGGCCGGCATAGTCGCGCAGGGCACGCAGGAAATCCACGTGGCGGAATCCGGGCCAGTTGACGTCGACGAAGACGAACTCGGCATAGGCGGACTGCCACAGGAGGAACCCGGAGAGGCGGGACTCCCCCGAAGTGCGAATCAGGAGGTCGGGGTCGGGAACGTCAGCCGAGTACATGTGGGCGGCCAGCGCCTCGGCGTCGATCCGGCGTGCCAAATCCTCAGGGGCGACGCCCTCGGCCACCAGGTCGGTGACCAGGTCCCGGGCGGCGTCGACGATCTCCTGACGACCTCCGTAACCCATGGCGATGTTGAGGCGCATCGAACCAGTCGGAGCGCTCTCCTGGGCCGCCTTCGCCGCGGAGACGAGAGCCTCGGGCAACAGGTCCATGCTCCCGATCACCTTGATCCTCAAGTCGTGCCGTGCGGCCGCCTCCGGGAGCCGCTCGAACAACTCCACGAGGACCTCGAAGTAGGGGCCGAGTTCTTCTGCGGGGCGCGACAGGTTTTCCCTGGAGAGCAGCCAGGCCGTGACGGCCGGGATCTCGAGCTCGCGCGACCAGGCGAGGAACTCCTCGAACCTCCGCATCCCCTCCCGATAGGACTCCTGATAGCTGGCCAGGCCCTCCTCCCGTGCGTACCGGCGATGACCGTCCAGGACCACGCCGATGTGGCGGGGCAGGCGGTCCCTCTCGAGGTCGGCGCGAAGGCGCCGCTCGTAGATCCGGTAGAGGAAGCCGAGATTCATGCGGGAAGCGGGAGAGTGGGCGCCTCGGCGCAGAGCGACTCGACCTCGTCGACGTCCTTCGGAACCGAGAGGGTCATGTTCTCCATGCCATTCGCCGTGATCAGGATGTCGTCCTCGATGCGCACGCCGATGCCCAGGTACTCACTCGGGACCTGGTGGGTGATCTTCTCGGCCGCCTCCTTCTCCTCCTTCTCCAGGGCCGCGGCCACCTTCCGACCCAGCCGGATCCGCCGCTCGTTCCACTCGTCGAGGTCGTACTCGAAAAGGGTGAGCTCGATCTCGGCCTTGTCCGGCGCCACATAGATCCCGGGCTCGACGGTGAAGACCATCCCGGCCTCCAGCGGGCGGGGCTTGCCGTCGACCCGGTAGCTGCCCCGGTCGTGGACATCGAGCCCGAGCCAATGACCGGTGCCGTGCATGTAGAAGTGGGTGTAGTGGTGCATGGCCAGGGAGTCCTCGACCGACCCGGGCAGCAGGCCGAGGTCGACCATCCCCTCCACCAGCACGCGGGTGGCGGCGTCATGGATGGCGCGCATCGTCGATCCGGGGTGGGACAGGTCGAGGCCCTTGTTCTGGGCCGCAAGGACCACGTCGTACACCGCGCGCTGGGGCCCGGTGAACCGACCCGACACCGGGAAGGTGCGGGTGATGTCCGACGAGTATCCGCCCACCTCGGCCGCGGCGTCGATGAGGACCAGGTCGTCGCGGCCAATCTGGCTGTCGTTCTCCACGTAATGGAGGATGCAGGCATTGGCGCCGGATGCCACGATCGACGGGTAGCCATTGCGTGGGGATCCTCCGGTCCGCCAGTAGTACTCGAGGGCGGCCTGGACTTGGTATTCGTACTGACCGGGCCGGGCGAATCGCATCGCCTCGCGGTGACCCTCCGCCGACAGCTCGCAGGCGCGGCGCATGAGGTCGGCCTCGAATTCGTCCTTGAACAGCATCATCTCGCCGATCGGCACCGAGACGTCCCGAATCGTGGACGGCACCACGCCTCCGAACCGCTCGCGGTGTCCCCGTGCCCGGTCGAGGGCCGAGGAGACGACCGTGTCGAGGCGAGGGTCGCCCGTCCGGTACCAGATCACATCGCGGCCGATGAAGTACCTCTCCAGGACGTCTTCGAGCTCGGAGATGTCGTAGGCGGCGTCGGCGCCGTACCTCTCTTTGGCGCCCTCCGGACCGGTCCGGATGCCTGTCCACACCTCCATGGCGGGGTCCTTGGGACGAACGAAGAGAGTCAGCTCCCCCTCGTCGCCACCGGGAGTGACGACGGCCACTGCGTCGGGCTCGTGAAACCCGGTCAGGTACCAGAACATGGAGTCCTGCCGGAACTCGTGAGACACGTCGTAGTTGCGGATCACCTCGACGGCGGCGGGGATGATGGCGATGCCGGAGTCACCGACCTCCTTGGCGAGCCGGCGGCGACGTTCGGTGAAAGGCTGCGTCATGAGGAGAATCTACCGCCAACCTGCGGCAGGTTCATGAGCGGAGTGCGAGGTCGACGATCACCGGAAGGTGGTCCGAGCCCGTGGCCGGACCGAGGGCCCGCGACCTGACCGCGAACGCGCTGCTCGCCAGGACATGGTCGATCGGGATGCGCACCAGCGGGTTGCCGGTCGCCGGGTAAGTTGCCTGGATCCCGAAGCCGATGCCGGTGTTGCGAAGGTCCGACGAGTGCTCGAGGTTGCGGAAGACCCACGACCACGGTGTGGCGTTGAGGTCTCCCGCCACCAGGAACGCGCCCTCCCGCTCGGACGCCCAGGCGGCGGCGAACTGCATCTGGGAGTCGCGGAGCGCGGCGCGCTCCGAGTCGGTCGGGGCGAGGGGGTGCACCGCGAGCGCTTCGACGGGCGTGTCCCAGCCC
>CAZGWX010000176.1:0-3664 GCA_964529515.1 uncultured Acidimicrobiaceae bacterium | reverse complement strand
CGAGGGCACAAGCCGCAGCGGCGGCCGGATCCGGCCCACGACTGGGACCACCAACAACGCGGCCTCGACGGTGTCGATCGTGGGGAGGAAGCCGAGCACTTCGACCTGGGTGGGCTCTATCCCGACTTCCTCGTGGGCTTCTCTGAGCGCGGTGCCGACCGGCCCGTTGTCACCCGACTGAGGTCCTCCGCCTGGGAACGAGATATGTCCGGCGTGGGTCGGCATGGTGTCCGGACGCTTCGTGAGGATCAGCCGCAGCTCCCCGTCGTCGTCTATATAGAGGGGTGCCAAGACGGCAGCCAGAGGCTTGCTCGCCGCTGCAGGGGGTTCGGTCGTGTATCGCAGGTCGGCCCACATCTCCGACCCCAACGTAGTGCGGTGGATATCCTTGGCTCGTGCCCAGGGCCCTCCTCGAGACGGACCGTCTCATCCTGCAGCGTTTCACCCGTCGGGACGCCGCCACGGTGGACGATGCAATCCGCGCCTCGCTGGGCGACCTCAACCAGTGGCTCCCCTGGGCGAGGATGGACTACGACACCGCGGACACGACCGCATTCCTCCGTGAGTCCATGGTGGCGTGGCGTGAAGACCGGGCGTGGGACTACTCGATGCGCTGGAAGGACGACCCGGAGCGCCACATCGGCAACATCTCGTTCTGGACCGTGTCCAAACTCGGCAAGATCGTCGAGATCGGCTATTGGGTGCGTTCCGATGAGACCTCGAACGGTGTGTGCACGGAGGCGGCAGATCGCATCCTCCGCGAGGCCTTCGATGCGCTCGGACAGCACAAGGCGGTCCTCCGGATCGCCGTCGGCAACACAGCGTCCGACCGGGTGGCTCAGAAGCTGGGCTTCACCCGGGAAGGCGTGCTCCGGGAAGAGTTGCTAATAAGAGGCAACTGGGTTGACCACTCCCACTGGTCGCTCCTCGACCGGGAGTACAGGGCGGCCAAGCGCACGGAACTGACGCGGTAGGCCTGTCATCCCAGGTTGCCGCTCCACTGCCCCAAGCAACCGAAGGGGCAGTGGAGTAGAGTCCGCGCCGTCCCGGTGAGGCGGATTGGGAGTAAGGAGAAAGTGTGAGCATCGCGTCGCAGCATCGTGGGTTCGCCAAGACTTCTCTCTTGGCCCTGGCATCAGTCCTCGTCCTTTGGCTGACTCTTCCGAGCTCAGCGGCTTGGTGGCATGAGGTCTTCCTGGGTTGGGAGATCCCCAATCACACGCTGGAGGCAGACAGTCTGGGCCAAGCCTCACCCGAAACTATTGATGTAAACCGGGTGCGAATTCAAGAGAAGGTTGGACCCATCTGGGTTACTAGAAAAGAACTCTATGCCACGCCTGTGCCGACTCACAACAGTTCGGTCTTCACTTTCTACACGTGCGCTGGTCACGGAACCGACCTATGGCGGACCCAGGGGTATCAAAAGAGGTCGACGGGTGGCACCAGTACGGCGTACTACCCGAGCTCAGCTGGAGCATCGAAGAACTGCCCTTAACGGACTTACCAGAATGATCTCAGTCGATGAGGTCTCCAAACGATTCGGCCGTGTCCGCGCCCTGGATCAGCTCAGTCTCAAGCTCGGCAGCGGCGTGGCCGCTTTGCTAGGGCCCAACGGTGCTGGCAAGACGACACTCCTGCGTTGCCTCGCCACGTTGGTTCAACCCGACAGAGGAGCCATCGAGATCGGCGGGATCCGCCTCGGCTCAGAGCAGACCAACCGGTCGGCAAGACGCCTCATTGGGTATATGCCCCAAACGATCGCCTTCGGTCCAAGCGTGACCGCCCGATCGCAATTGGACCGAGTTGCCGTGCTCAAGGACATCCTCGACCGGGATGAGCGACGGGCTGAAGTCGACAGGGTGATCTCAAATTTCGACCTCATCGACAGCGCCCAGCGAAATGCGCGGAAGCTGTCGGGCGGGACGCAGCGGCGCCTCGGTCTCGCTCAGACGATGCTGGGTTCACCTCGGGTATTACTCCTCGACGAGCCCACTGCCGGTCTCGATCCGGAACAACGCACCGCGTTCCGGGGCATCATCGGCAGTGCGGCTAGCGCTGGCGCCGTGGTGCTCGTGTCAACTCATCAACCGGACGACATCGTCGCCATTGCAGGCACCGTGATCGTCATCGGAAACGGACGAGTCCTCTACCAGGGAAGCCCAGAGGGGCTAGCCGACAAGGCCACCGGCCGTGTCTGGCTCGTCGACGAGGCCCCGAAGGCAGGTATCAGCTGGCCGACCCCACACGGGAGATACCGGGTGCTTGGCAGTGTCCTGAATGGCGAGCCGGTCAGCCCAACGCTGGAGGACGGCTACCTGACTTTGATGCAGTTTGAATCGGCAAGATGAGTCGCTTTGGCGGTTTGCGAGCCGCAACGGTTCTCGTGTCTGGTTCGGCGAAAGCCGCAGGCAGTCACCCCTTGGTCATCATCGCGGCGGTCGTCTCGGCGGGAATTCTCATGTCCACCCTATGGGGGCGCGCCACCATCTGGCAGAACCTCTCGGTCTCGATCGGCGGGGCGTTGCTGCCCCTGACCGGAGCTTCGTTCCTGGTTGCGGCCTGGACCGTTTCCCGTGAGATCCGATACGGATACGAAGAACAACTGGACTCGCTGCCACACGGGCGCGCCGTTCGGGATGCAGGACTCTTCGGAGCGGTGGTGGGGCCGCTTGCGTGGGCTGTCATCCTGGTTACCGCGACTCTGGCTGTTGCGGCAATGTCGACTCCGGCCGGGGTCATGGTCTGGCCCGAGGTGTTGACAGCTCTCATGACCATCCCTATTGCCTGGACCGCTGGCATATTGATTCGAGGTCGCATGCGAGCGGCACCGGCGGTCGCGCTCCTCGGATACGGGGTGCTACAGCTCCTAGGATCGCCTGATGTTGCTGTTGGGGGGCCCGAGGGATCGGGTGGTCCCGATCTGAGCAGACTTCTTCTCTGGATGCCTCCGAGCGCCTTCGACAGCCCCTTCGAGATCCTGCTGCGCCCGTCATGGCACAGACTTCTGTTCCTGATCACAATCCTGACCCTGATTCTGGCTGCGCTTCTGGTGCGCGGACCACAACTCGTTCGCCTCGTCACGATCGGAGGCACTCTTGTCGTGGCGGCGCTGCTCGCCGTTTTGGTGGTCGACTTCCTTCCCTCGCCGACTTGGGCGGTTACCACCGAGGCCCGTCCGCGTGTTGATTGGGCCGTCCTCGATGCTGAACAGGCGTGCGTCACGATGTCGCGAGCCACCCATTGCACTTATCCCGATTTCGAGAGCTGGGGAAAGGAATGGGAGGTGGTAGTGGCCGAGGCCCAGCAGGTGTGGCCAGTGCCCACGCCCGAAATCGCACAGCGCCCAGCCACACTCTTGGGTCAGTCACGCAAGACCAACCAAGTGACAGCGGACTTCAACTGGGACGGCGCCATGGGTGCCTCGGGGCTCAATGGTTACGCACTTGCCGTCAGGCTGGGCGAGATGTCTGTCGGGCTCCCGGGCAGCTCACCGACGCGGTGCGACGGCCGAGGACAGGCGCGAGGGGTCTTCCCCTATTGGTTGGCAGCTCTCGCCACAGTCGACGGTCGCCGCATCCTTTCCGACCTGCAGGGTCTCCCAATAGTCATATCGCTCGGTGATATACCTCTCGGCGGAGCGATAGCCGGACCAGAGACCGTCGCC
>CAZGWX010000175.1:0-11615 GCA_964529515.1 uncultured Acidimicrobiaceae bacterium | reverse complement strand
GCGCGGAGCGGCTCCAAGGTCACCTACACCGTCAAGTCCGGCGACACGCTGGGCGGGATCGCGCACGCCCACAAGGTCACCACGTCGAGCATCATCGAGCTCAACAACATCACCAACCCCAACGTGATCAGCGTCGGCCAGGAACTGATCATCAAGACCGCCGGCTGGACCTGTCCGGTCGAGG
The DNA here is from genome assembly GCA_964529515.1 of uncultured Acidimicrobiaceae bacterium. Lineage (GTDB taxonomy): Bacteria > Actinomycetota > Acidimicrobiia > Spongiisociales > ZC4RG35 > ZC4RG35. Next base: position 11,431 of record CAZGWX010000175.1, on the reverse strand, counting down.
GAAGCACGTTCTTCAATGACTGGGGCTTCCCCCGTGGCGGTGGGCGATTCCACGAGGGCAATGACCTTTTCGTGAAGCGGGGCACCCCGGTTCGGGCACCGGTCTCGGGAACGGTCAAGCAGGTGGTCGGTTCGATCGGGGGCAAACAGGTCAACCTGAGTGGTGACGACGGCGTCATCTACCTCGGCAGCCACCTAGACGACTTCGGCAAGAGCGGGGAAGTGAGCTCCGGGACCATCATCGGCTACGTCGGCACGACCGGTAACGCAGCCGGAGCGAACCCGCACCTCCACTTCGGCATGTACCTGAGTGGTGCCGTGATCAACCCTTACCCGACGCTTCTGGAGCACGGCTGCAGATAGGGCGCGGCTCTTCCCAGGATTTGTCCCCCAACAGCAAGTTGGGGGAAGGTCCCTGCGCCGGAGCGCAGCGGAGGCGGAGGTAGGGGGTCGGTTCCACCCGGCGAAGCTCCGACGCGTCACGCCGGACATGACTTGGGAACCGACCCCCTCCCCCTCGCTGCGCTCGGGTACTCCCCCACGCTTCGCACGGGTGAGAAATCCTGAGAGGCGAGCGGGCGCGGCCGCAATGCGCCTGGCGGCTATTGCGTCGGGCGGCTGAGCTCGAAGCGGTCCCTGGTGGTCGAGTAGGCGTTGCCCGCCAGGCGTCCGACGGCCCGCAGGGCCTCGTAGTCGATGCGGGTGCCGTCGAGGATGTCCTCACGGACATGAACGGCTACGACCTCGCCGAAGACGACCCGTGAAGCGTCGGCCCCGCCGAGGTCGAGGGCGTGGATAACCCGGCACTCCAGGTTCGCCGGCGCCTCGCCCACCATCGGAGCCGAGACGACGGTTCCCCTGACTGCGGTCAGCCCACACATCTCGAACTCGTTGACCTCGGGCGGGAAGCTGAGGGATGTAGCGTTCATCGCTTCAGCAACTTCCTCCGAGACGATGTTGACCGTGAACTCGCCACTCTCCTCGGCGAACGACGCCGAGTCCTTGAGGTCCCCACTGCTCCTCCGTCCGGCTGAAAACATGACCGCGGGAGGCCGGCTGGACACCATGTTGAAGAAGGAGAAGGGCGCCAGGTTGTCGGTCCCGTCCGATCGCCAAGTCCCGATCCAGCCGATGGGCCGGGGAACGATCAGCCCGGACAAGAGCTTGTAGGCGTCGCTCTCAGTACTGTCGGCGAGTCGGAAGAGCTTCTTCGAGGTCACGACATCACCCGCTGCAGATGGTCGAGGCGAATGGCCCCGGCACGGAGCATCCGGCCGTGGAACTCCTTGAGATCGAAGTCGGGCCTACGCTCGGCCGCGGCCCGCATGGCGAGGATCTCCCGCTCCCCCACCTTGTACGAAATGGCCTGGCCTTCCCATCCGAGATATCGCTTCACCTCCGACTCGGCGACGTCCCGGGCCTGCAGCCCGATCTCCGTCATGTAGTCGACGGCCCGCTCGTAGGTCCACGGCTCGCTGGGGTGAAGCGGGGCGTTGTCCGGGATGCGATAACCGAGATGGAGGCCGGTGTCGACCACCACCCGGACGGCACGGAACATCTGGTTGGCCAGTTGGCCCAACCGGTATTCGGGTCGCTCGAAGAAGCCGAGCTCGTCCATCAGCCGCTCGGCATAGAGAGCCCAGCCCTCCCCCGCCCCTGAGTACCAGACATACATGCGATGAAAGCGGGACAGGCGCTCCTGGGAGGCGAGGGCGTAACAGACCTGGAGGTGGTGGCCCGGGAAGCCTTCGTGATAGGCAGTGGAGACTTCTTGCCAGTAAGGCAGCATCTCCCGGGAGCCCGGGGCGTACCAAATGGAGCCGGGCCGCTCCCAGTCCTCAGAAGGACCGTGATACCAGGCACCCAGGGGCCCGCCCGGGGGAGCGATGTTGACCGTGATCCGCTTCATCTCTGGCGTCAGGTCGAAGTGGCTGCCGTCGAGCAGCGCTATCGCACGGTCTTGGAGGGCGGAGACGAAGGATGTGAACTCCTCGCGGGTGCCTGCACAGCGTGCGGGATCGGACTCCAGCAGCCTGATGACATCCCCCATGTTCAGGGACGCGTCGACCTCCGCCGCAGTGGACTCCATGGCTTCAGTGAGCCGCCGGATCTCCTCCCACCCCCAGGCATATGTCTCGGGCAGGTCGAGCTTCGTCCCGATGTAGCGGTCGACCCCGACTTCGTATCGTTCCTGGCCCACCCCGTCCGCCTCCGGCGCTTTGGGCAGCACTGTGTCCCGGAGAAAGCCGGCGAAGGCGGCACACGCCGCCATCGCCGCCTCGACACTCGACTCCACCGCCCGACGGTCGGCGCCCGCACGCTCTGCCTCGCCGGGGAACGCCAGGAAGCGCGACTGCGGGCCTGAGGCCTCCTCCACCTGGGTCATCACCGACTCGACCTGGCGGCGGGCCTGGACTCGGCCATTGCCGACTCCGACCGCCAGCGACTGCTGGTAGCCCTCGAGCATGAACGGCACCTGGGAGAGCCTGGCCTCCACGTCCTTCCAGCCTTCGGCGGAGTCCTTGTCCATGACATCGAACACGTCCGAGATCCATTGGAAGGCGGAGTGGATGTGGTTGATGTCCCACGACCACATCGCGGCCTCGTCCTCCTTGATCCTGGTGTCGAGCCATCCGGCGATCACCTGGGCAGCGAATCCCTGGATGGGGTCGTCGTGGTTCAGGTGCGCGTCGAGCTCGCGGCGCGTGTCGCGATAGAGGGCGGCTCGGGCAGCGGCACCGTCCGGCGAATAGTCGGTGGGCAGATGGTCACGGCCGGCCACCCCGAGGAAGGTGGCGTCGATCGGGTCGAGGTCAGCCAGAGCCTCGGTGAGTCGGTCTGAGATCTCGAAAGGTGAAGGCATGGTCGGGCCACGGTACCGGAGCCCCCGGTACGCTCGCCGATCGTGGACGACCTGATCGCCGTCAGACCGGATGAGCGTTTCGATGCCGTGAAGCTCGCGGATTGGATGGACGGGATGAACGGCATGCCCGGTGGAGTTCCCGTGGTGACCCAGTTCTCGGGAGGGAAGGCCAATCTCACCTACCTCCTCACCTTCCCGGACGGCACCGAGCTGGTGCTGCGTCGGCCGCCACTCGGGCCTCTCGCCGAGGGGTCCCACGACATGACCCGGGAGCACCGGGTTTTGTCACGGCTCTGGCGGTCGTTCGACAAGGCGCCCCGGGCAGTCGCCCTCTGCGAGAACCCTTCGGTGATCGGAACCCCCTTCTTTCTCATGGAGCGGCGGCCAGGCGTCGTGGTCCGGGGCCAGGTCCCCGACCGCTTCGGCCGCGGTGACGATCAGGACGCCAACCGAAGGCTGTCCGCGGGAGTGATCGACACGTTGGCCGAGCTCCACGCCGTCGACCCCGCCTCGTGCGGACTCGACGATCTGGGGCATCCCGACGGCTACCTGCAGCGTCAGGTCGAAGGATGGTCGCGACGATGGGGCAACGCCCGGTTCGATGAGGTTCCCGTGGCCGACGAGGTGGGGGCTTGGCTAGCCGGCCACGTGCCGGAATCTCCCCCGCCGACCCTGATCCACAACGACTGGCGACTCGACAACATGGCGGTCTCCCCAGACGACCCCGGTGTCTGCGTCGCTGTCTACGACTGGGACATGTGCACCCGGGGTGATCCCTTGACTGACCTCGGCACTCTGATGGGCACCTGGTTCGACCGGGGCGAGGCTCCACCGGAGCTCTCGATGATGCCGACCACGGTCCCGGGGTGGCTGTCCCGCGCGGATGCGGTGGAGCGTTACGCCCGGCTCACCGGAGACGACCTGGAGTCGATCGATTGGTACCTCGTGTTCGGCGCCTGGAAGATGGCAGTCATCCTCGCCCAGATCCACATTCGCTGGCTACGGGGACAGACGCAGGACGATCGCTTCGCCACCCTGGGCGAAGGCGCCAAGCACCTGTTCGAACTGGCCGCATCCCGCCGCTAGCTCAGGATGTCACCCCATTCATTGGGGAGTACCGGCGAAGCCGGGGAGGGGGTGAGGTCCAAAGTCAAGTACGGCCGGCCACCATCCTCAGTAGTCGATCCCCCGACGCGCGGAGATTCCGGCGTCGAAGGCGTGCTTGACCTTCCGCATCTCGGTGACCGTGTCGGCGATGTCCACGATCTCCTCGGCAGCGTCCCGCCCGGTGAGGATCAGGTTGACCTTCTCCGGTCGCCCGGTGACAGCCGTGACCACCTCCTCCATCGGGATCCATCCCCAGTTCACCGGGTAGGTGACCTCGTCGAGGACCACCAGCTGATACTCCCCGGACGCGATGATCCTCTGGGCGTGGCGCCACGCCTCCAGGGCCACCGCCTGGCTCCGGTCCATGTCCTCGGAGTCCCAGGTGAAGCCGTCACCCAGGGCCCACCAGTCGACGCCGAGCCTGCGGGCGACCTTCTCCTCCCCCACACCCCAGTCCTCTGACTTGAGGAACTGGATCACTGCCACCTTCCACCCCCGGGCAACCGCCCGCATCAGGGTCCCGAAAGCAGCGGTGGACTTGCCCTTGCCGTCACCCGTGTTGACCAGGACCAGCGAGAGTGCGCGCAGCGTCGCCTTCTCCGGCGGCGTCGTTGGTGGTTCGGAGGTCATGACCCGATCCTACGGGGAAGCACGGCCGGACCGTCCGGCGTGTTGACCACTGTCATGGAACCGCCGTAGTGGGGCTGGAGCACCGCCTCGGTGAGCACCGAGGACACCGGTCCCTGAGCCGCCACCTCGCCCCGCGACAGCAGGACCAGCCGGTCGCAGAACCGAGCGGCCAGGGTCAGGTCGTGGATTGCGGTGACGACGGTCAGCCCTACCGTGCGTCGCAGGCCCTCTACAACTTCGAGCACCTCCACGGCATGGCCGAGGTCGAGGCTGGCGGTGGGCTCGTCGAGCAGCACGATCGGCGCTTCCTGGGCGAGGGCGCGGGCCAGCACTGCTCGTTGTGCCTCGCCACCCGACAGTGTGGACAGGGTTCGCTCCCCCAAGCCCATCAGATCCAGACGCTCCAGAGCGGCCGAAGCGGCGGCACGATCCCCCGGCCCCTCGCCGCTCAGGTACCCGATGTGCGGAGACCGTCCGAGCATCACGTACTCGGCGACGGTCATGTGCTCGGGCATCGCGGGGCGCTGCGGCATCCAGGCCACGTCGAGCCCTGGCCGGCGTCGGCCGTTGACCAGCTTCACGGTTCCGACATGGGGGACAAGGCCGACGGCGGCCTTGAGCATGGTCGACTTGCCCGAGCCGTTGGGCCCGATCAGGCCCATCCACTCACCATCGGCCACCTCCACCGACACCGGTCCGAGCACGCGGGTGACGTCGTAGGAGACCTCCACCTGGTCCCAGGAGATCATCGGGCACGCCCCATGGTCCGGAGCACCAGCACGAAGAAGGGGGCACCGAGGAAAGCGGTGACCACCCCGATGGGGAGCTCGGCAGGTGACATCACAGTCCGCGCTGCGGCATCGGCAATGACGAGGAAGGCAGCGCCAAGGATGGCCGAGAGCGGGAGGATGATCCGGTAGCTCCAGCCGAACATGAGCCTCACCGTGTGGGGCACGATGATCCCGACAAACCCGATCAGCCCGCTCACCGAGACGGCGGCCGCGGTCGCCAGGGTGGCCGCGATCACCACCACCGCACGCACGCGGTCGACCCGGACGCCGAGGGATCCGGCCTCCTCGTCCCCCACCCGGAGAACGTCGAGCAAGCGGCCCGAGCCGACCACCACGACGCCGGCCACTGCCGCGTAAGGGATGAGCGTGAGGACCTCGGTCCAGCCCACCGTCGTCAACCGGCCCAGGATCCACGAGTAGACCTCCCTGAGCACATCGATGCGGCGCTGGAGGAGGAAGGTCTGGACCGCGGTGGCGAACGCAGACACCGCCACACCGGCCAGGATTAGCGAAGTGGTGGTCCGCCCGCCGACCGCCCGGCCGAGGGCGTAGGTGATGCCCACCGCAATCAGCCCACCGAGGAACGCCAGTGGCGCCACCCAGATCCGGTCGAGCCCCAGGGAGAAGGCGAGGGTTGCCCCGAGCCCGGCGCCCGCGGCGACACCCAGCAGGTAAGGGTCGGCGAGGGGGTTCCGGAAGACTCCCTGGTAGGCGCCGCCCGCCATGGCGAGAGCTGCTCCCACCAGGGCGCCCAAGACGACACGGGGTAAGCGGATCTCGAAAAGGATCGATCTCCCTGTCCCCTCGAGACTCCGTCCGATGTCCATCCCCGGGATGAGGTCGCCCAGGGTGGCCAGGACCGCTCCGGGGTCGAGCCCGGCCGGTCCCAGGATCAGGCCCGCCAGCACCGCACCGAATAACAGCAGTAGCGAGACGACGATGGGACCGCGCCGCCGCGGCGGCGCGGCCAGGGGTTCGCTCAACCGGTGGGCTCCAGTTCCGTGAGCAGGACCGCATCAGCCACCGCCCGGGCGAAGTCGATCACCCGGGGGCCCCATCGTGAGGCGACATCGGAGTCGAGGGGGAAGATCCTCCCCTCCTGGACCGCCGACATCGATGCCCACCCGGGACGCGCAGCCACGATTTCGGGCGTCATCCCGTAGGAGCCGTTGGCCAGGAAGACGAGGTTCGGATCGGCCGACACGATGTGCTCGCTGGAGAGCTGGGGGTACCCGAACCCGTCCGGATCGGCCTCGTCGGCGATATTGACCAAGCCGAACAGCGAGTAGACCTGTCCGAAGAAGGTGGCCGATGTCACGGAGTAGAGGTGGTCGTCGATCTCGTGGTAGTAGGTGAGCCCATCGCCCCGATCGCCCACTTCCGCCACCAGCTCGTCGAGCTCGGTCTGGATCCGGGAGACCAGCTCCGCGGCCTCACCAATGTGTCCCGTGACTGCCCCAAGCTCTTCGATCTGGGAATAGGTGCCGTCCAGGTCCGCCGCCGCGAGCTGCACCAGAACCGGAACCCCCAGGGCCTCGAGCCCGCTGACCAGCTCTCCCGGGTCATACGAGACCACCACCAAGTCCGGCTCGTAGGAGACGATCGCCTCGATATTCGGGGTGAATCCCGACAAATCGGTCATCGGCGCGTCCGCCGGGAAGTTGGACTGGTCGTCGACGGCGATCACCTGGTCCCCGGCCCCGATGGCGAACAGGATCTCGGTGGCCACCGACGACAGCGACACGATTCGCGACGCCGTTGGAAGCTCCGTCGTGGTGGTCTCGGCCTGGGTCGAGGTGGTCGACGGCGCGGCCGTAGTGGTCGTCGACGGGTTGTCGTCAGCGGTGGCGCAGCCCGCCACCAGTAGCAGTGCCCCAAAGAGGGCCAACTTGCGCATAGGCACATCCTCCGGTCCGGAGGATGAAGAGGTCGGTGGGTGGGCCCCACGGTGCCGTCTTCATCCGAGACTTTCCACGTGGCCCTGTGGTCAGGCGACCTGGCTCGTCCCCTTTCGGGGCTTCACAGTTGCGGGACAGCTCCGGATTCGCACCGGATTCGCTGGCCGCAGGGCACCCGCCACTTGCGGCAGGCAAAGGTGATGCTAGCCATCTCGCGAGAGGTCTTCCGTCGGGAACTGCGGCCCCCTTACCTCCCGGCCTCGTTCCTCGGCCGGCAGGCACCTTCCCCCGTCGCTCCGCTCCGGGGGGACCAACCCTTCCCCGCTGCGCTCCGCTCCAGGGGACCAACTCATCTACCGTCGCTCCGCTCCGGGTGACCAAGCTTTATGAAGGATCTTCGGTTCGAAGGCGAAGGGTGATGTCCATCGTGATCAGCTCCCCGTCCCTGAGGATTCCGAGGGTGACGGTGGACTCGGGCTGGTAGGTCCGGATCTGGGCCACCAAGTCGCCCCGGGACAGCACGGGAACGCCGTTGACGCTGATCACCACGTCACCCACCCTCATTCCGGCGTCCTCGGCAGCGGTGCCCGGGATGACCTCGGTGACGAGGGCGCCTGCCCTGTCGGTGGTGGCATCATCGATGGTGACGCCGAGGAAGGCCGTCGGAATCGGCTCACCGGCGATGATAGCGTTGGCGGACTCGACCACCGTCGATCCGGGGACGGCAAAGCCCACCCCGTCGTTGGCCCCGGAGATGGTGTAAATAGAGACGTTGATCCCGATCACCCGGCCGTTCCGATTGATCAGCGCACCACCCGAATTGCCCGGGTTGATGGCGGCGTCGGTCTGGACCATGGCCGAGCAGGTCGTGCCGCCGCAGTTGGTCTGGTCGACCGCGGAAACGATGCCGGCGGTAACGGTCGACGCCAGGCCCCACGGGCTGCCCACGGCGATGGCGAGCTGGCCGACACGAGGCTTGGCAGTCTCGAATTGAGCCGGCGGAAGGCCTGGCGGCGAAGCCTCGATCACGGCGATGTCGACGTCGGCGGCGGTGCCGAGAACCGTGCCTGTGGAGAGACGGCCGTTGCTCCATCGCACCTGGACCTGGTCGTACTCCCCCACCACATGCGCCGCGGTGACGATCCGGCCCTGGTCGTCGTAGATGACGCCAGAACCGACCCCGGAGGGAGTCTGGATGTGGACGACCGACGGGAGGATGACGGCAGCAGCGTCGGCCACCGGCTCGACGCCGGCCACGCCAGGGACGGTGACGTCGACCCGAGGAGCGGTCGTGGTGGTCGTGGTGGCGATGCCGGCTTCTGGCGCGTGAGTATCGACCGGGGCGAGCCAGACGATGAGGGCGACAATCGCTGCCACCCCGGTGAAGTAGGCCACGACGCCCAGGGGGCCGTGGATCCAGGAGCGTTTCCCGTCATTCATCGGCAGTTCCGACGTTAGGACGGGGCCGAAGTTAGGTGGTGCTCAACCGGCGGCGACGTCCGCCGGCGCCTTCGAGCCGATCCGTTCCCCTGACCCGGGGTCGAAGAAGTGGAGCTTGGAGGTGTCCACCACCAGATCCATCGAGGAGCCGGCCTTGACCGATACGTCCGGGCTGACCCGGGCCACGAAGTCGGTCTTGTCCCCGAGGTCGGATGCCTCCCTCCCCGTGTCGGCGAGGAGCTCCTCGATGTCGGGAGTCACGACTGGCGCCCGGTCGATAGTGAAGTGGATGTAGGTGTCGGCTCCGAGCATCTCGGACATGTCGACGACGGCCTTGATCGACCGCTCGGGATCGGCACCTGCGATCGAAGCCGCTTCCATGTTGTGGGGCCTGATCCCGATAACCAGCTCGGTGTTCATGTGGTTCTCGATCCCGCGGTGATCAGCGAGCGCCACCGGATCGACCAGTAGCCGCCCGGTCGGCAACTCGGCGTAGACGCGGTCGCCCTCCCCTTCGAGGTGCCCGTACGTGAGGTTCATGGCCGGGCTTCCGATGAAGCCGGCGACGAACAGGTTGTCGGGTCGGTTGAAGAGCTCCGTGGGCGGACCGACCTGCTGGAGGTTGTAGGGAGCCCGAGCCGAGACCGCACGCAATACAGCCACCCGGTCGCCGAGGGTCATCGCCTCCACCTGGTCGTGGGTGACATAGACGGTGGTTGTGGAGAGACGCTGGTGGAGACGCTCCAACTCAGATCTCATCTGCACCCGGAGCTTGGCGTCGAGGTTGGAGAGAGGCTCGTCCATCAAGAACGCCGCGGGCTCGCGCACGATGGCACGCCCCATGGCGACCCGCTGTCGCTGACCGCCGGAGAGGGCACGGGGCTTGCGCTTGAGGAAGTCCTTGATCTCCAGGATGTCGGCTGCCTCGGACACCCGGGAGTCGATTTCCTCCTTGGAGAGCTTGCGAAGCTTGAGGCCAAAGGCCATGTTGTCGAACACCGTCATGTGGGGGTAGAGGGCGTAGTTCTGGAACACCATGGCAATGTCCCGGTCTTTGGGCGGCACGTCGTTGACCACCCGGTCGCCGATGCGCAGCTCCCCTTCGGTGATCGACTCGAGCCCGGCGATCATGCGCAGCACCGTCGACTTGCCACACCCCGACGGCCCGACCAGCACCAGGAACTCCCCATCTTCGATGGTCAGGTTGACGTCGCCTACGGCGCGTGTCCCGTCCGGGTAGATCTTTCCGAGGCCTTCCATCGTTATTTCGGCCACAGCACCTCCTGGTTCATCAGGAACCTAGCGGACGAAAACGATTCAGGACTGTCCGAATCAGGAGTGGTCGACGATGACACCCTCGAGGGGACCGATCGAGAGCGAACCGTCAACCGTCTCGCCGTCACGCCCTGGGAAGTGCGTGGAGAAAACGACCCGGCCGTCGGCCACGGGCACCACGTGGTTATGGGCACCGAAGTTCAGGGCAACCGTGAGCTCACCATCACCACGGGAGAAGACGAGGAGGTCGTCACCCGCGTCCGGCAGGCTGGCGTACATCCGTCCGCCGAGTGCTTCTGACTTCCTCCTGAACTCGAGCAGGCGCCGGTACATGTTGAGGACCGAGTCGGGCTCGGCGAGCTCTGTCTCCACGTTGACCTCGTGATAATTACGACCGAACGGCAGCCAGGTCGACACCGCGGGGGCAGTGAATCCGGCATTCGGGCCGGGGCTCCACTGCATCGGGGTTCGGGCACCGTCTCGGCTGAGATAGGAGACGTTCTGGCCCCACGGGTCCCGTGCCAGGGCGTCGGGAATCACCGTCTCCTCCATCCCCAACTCCTCGCCGTAATAAAGAAAGGCCGGGCCGGGCAGAGTGAGGACCAGAGTGGCCGCGATGCGCTCATGTCCTTCGGGCAGCCTCGTGGCGATCCGGATCTCGTCGTGGTTGCCAAGGGTCCAATTGGTGACTGCTCCGTCGGGGAGGTGCCACAACACCGATTCGATCCTGGCCCTGAGGCTGGCTGGGTCCCAGTCCGCGGCCATGAGGTGGAAGTTGAACGGCATGTGCAGCTCGTCGAAGTTTCCGTAGTAACCGGACCACTCGGAGAGGTCGAAGATGTGGACTTCCCCAACACTGAAGGTGTCGCCGTAGGAGTCGAGGACCTCCCGGATGCGGCGATGCACTTCGTGGATATCGGGATGCCCGTAGTCATAGAGATGCACGAAATCGTCATAAGGCCCCATGTCTTTCCACGGGCGGAGGTAGTCAGGGGGCACAGGCGGGTTGTCCCGGTTCTCCGGGTCTTTCATGCTCTGGTGGGCTGCGTCGACCCGGAAACCGTCCACACCCATGTCGAGCCAGAACCGCAGCACATCGAGCATGGCGTCGACCAGTTCGGGGTTGCGCCAGTTCAGGTCGGGCTGGGTCGGAAGGTATGTGTGACGAAACCATTGTTGCGTGTGCTCGTCGAAACTCCAGGCAGGGCCGCTGAACACGCTCACCCAGTTGTTCGGTGGGCCACCGTCGCTGCCGTCGGCCCACACGTACCAGTCGCGCTTTGGGTTGTCCCGGCTCGCTCGGGACTCGGTGAACCACGGATGCTCGTCGGAGGTGTGGTTCATGACGTAGTCGGCGATGACCTTCATCCCCGCGGCGTGGGCTTTGTCGACCATCTCCTGCGCGTCGGCCAGCGTGCCGAAGACCGC
>CAZGWX010000174.1:0-5336 GCA_964529515.1 uncultured Acidimicrobiaceae bacterium | reverse complement strand
ACCGACAGCTCGTCGACGAGAGTGCGGTCATCCGCCAGCCACGGAAGCCATGACTCCATACCGGCGAAGACCTGGCCCTGCGCGATCCGTTCCCAGGCGTGGGCTGCCCAGGCTTCGGTCCGGAGCAGGTCGCCGGCACGAGCCGCCAAGCCGTAGTCGGGGCGAAGTTCACGCGCCGGAAAGGCCACCATCTCGTCGACGGCGTCTTCCGACCGCTGGGTTGCCACCGAAAAGCTGCGGATGTCCTCCACCTGGTCGCCCCAGAAATCGATCCGGAACGGTTCGGAGCCCTGCGCCGGGAACACGTCGATGATGCCGCCGCGAACCGCAATCTCGCCGCGCGCCTCGACCCGATCGGTCCGCGAATACCCGGCGGTCACCAAGTCCCGAACCAGGGAATCGAAATCGACGGTGTCACCCTTGGAAACGGTCACGGGCTCCACTGGCGAGGGGCTCACTCGCTGCACCGCACCGCGCACCGACGCGACCACGATCGCCGCCCGGCCCTGTGCCAAGGCGTGTCGGGCCTCGGCCCGCGTCGCCATCGTGGCGATGTTGGGCGACACGTGCTCGAACGGAAGCGTCTCCCACGCGGGGCACAACAGCACATCCGAAGCGAAGAGCGCGAGGTCCTCAGCGAGCTCGAGCGCTTCGTTCTCGCCCGGCGTGATCACGAGGATGCCGGTGCCGAGGCGTTCTGCCAGACCCGCGATGGCGTACGCGCGGGCACCGGGTGGCACCGCCCACACCGATCCCATGTCGGGCGCTGGGGTGCTGTGCCAGAGGCTGAGCAGAGATGCAAGGGGGGCCGTCATGTCGCCAACCGGCCCGTCTTTCGAAACCATTCCACTGTCCGGGCGATGGTCTCAATGATCGGCGTGTAGTCGAGACCGAGCTCCCGGGTGGCGCGACTGCCGTCGACTCGGTGACTGTGGAGGGCAACCCGCACGGACTCGGAACAAACCGGGAGTGGGAGCGGCAGGAGAGATCCGAGCGCTCCCGCGATCGAGAAACACCAACCGGGCAGGAAGCGGGGCTCGGGGAGCGGACCGACCACCTCTGACATCATCTCCAAGGCCGCCCGTGTTGTCAGGGTCGCTCCGCTCAGCAAGTAGCGCTCTCCCGGCGTCCCCCTCTCGGCCGCGCGGATATGACCCCGAGCACAGTCGGAGATGTCGACGAGCGAGAACACAGTGTCAACGGCAAAACGCAGCCTGCGCCGCGCCGCAGCCAGGAGGATGGCGCCGGTTCCAGTGGCCCTGCCGGGGCCCTGGACCGAAGACGGGTTGACGCACACCACCTCCACGCCGTCAAAGGCAAAGGCCAATCGCTCAGCCTCGGTCTTGGTCCGGGCATAGTGGGAGAGGTGCCGCCCCGAATGAACGGTCTCCTCCGTTCCGACTTCCCCCCTGGCCTCACCGATGGTCACCGCCGACGAAGTGTGGACCAGGCGCCTCACACCCGACCGCCGCGCCGATTCCAACAGGTTCCGGGTGCCGACCACGTTCGCCTGCCACATCTCGCCCGGCCGTCTCGGACAGAGCTCGTTGACCCCCGCCACTCCGAACACGACCTCGGCTCCGGCCGTCAGCCGGTCGAGACTCTCCGGGTCGAGAAGATCACCTGCTACGGGACGCGCTCCTGCCGGGACTGACGAGCTGCGTCGCACCAGAGCCGCTACGTCGTGGCCCTGGGCGACCAGCAGTTCCACCAACGGGATGCCGACGACACCCGTGCCGCCGGTGACCGCGACCTTCACGATCGTCGGACGGGAGTGGGCTCCGAGCGGATCACCTCCCAGAACGAGGTCAGGTATCCCCACATCGAGCCCACGGTGGCGATGACCGCGATCGCCATCACGTACTGGTCCAGGTACCAAGGCCCCCATTTTTCAGACAGGCGAAGGAAAGCCAGAAAGATGGCGGTGTACTGGGTGAAGGCCTTGGCCTTGCCCCAGGTCGACGGTTTGACGAGACCCCCCTTCTGCGCCACCACTCCGCGCAGTGCCATCACTGTGAACTCCCGAAAAACGATCACCGCGGCGGGCCAGACCGAAACGTGGCCCACCGATACGAGAGCGAGCAGCGTCCCCGTCACCAGGATCTTGTCGGCAGTGGTGTCGAGAAACGCACCGAGAACGGTTCCGCCGGTGCTGCGTCGCGCCAGGATCCCGTCGAAGTAATCCGTCACGGCCGTGATCGCGAACAGCACGGCGGCGATGACGAAGTGGCCTTCGATCTCGTCCGCCCTCACGAACGACATGATCGGCACGGTCATCACCATCCGGAAGAGGGCGAGACCGTCGGGCAGGTTGAGACGGCCGCGGCTCACGCCCCGATCATACGGCACCATGCGATCAGACCCAGCCCAGAGATCGCTCCAAGGCGCGGGCCCAGCGTGTAGTGAGTCTTTCCCGTTCGGAGTCGTCGATGAGTGGACGCCAGCGCCGGCCCTCGGCCCACAGCGAGGCGACCTCGTCCCGGCCTTCCCATACGCCGGTCACGATTCCGGCGGCGAAGGCCGCACCGAGCGCAGTGGTTTCGGCCACCCTCGGACGCACGATGTCTACTCCGAGGATGTCGGCCTGAAACTGCATGAGAAACTCGTTGTGGCTCATTCCCCCGTCGACCCTGAGCTCGGTCAGGGAGGCCTTGGAGTCGGCCACCATCGCCACCAGTACGTCCCGGCTCTGGAAGGCTGTGGACTCGAGAGCGGCGCGGGCGATGTGAGCGCGGTTGGTGAATCCGGTCAGCCCCACAATCACCCCGCGGGCGTCGGGACGCCAGTGCGGCGCGAACAAGCCGCTGAAAGCGGGGACGAAATACACGTCACCGGTGTCGTCCACCGATGCCGCCAGCGGCTCCACCTCGTCGGCCTCGTCGATGATCCCCAGGTTGTCCCGCAACCACTGGACGAGCGAACCGGTCACGGCCACCGCACCCTCCAGGGCGTACTGGGTCGGCTCGCCTTGTGCCCGGAAGGCGACCGTGGTCAACAGACCGGCCTCCGAGGTCACGAGCTCGGTCCCGGTGTTGAGCAGCATGAAGTTGCCGGTGCCATAGGTGTTCTTCGCATCCCCCGGCTCGAAGCACGCCTGGCCGAACAGAGCGGCCTGCTGGTCGCCGAGGATGGCCGCCAGCGGGACGCCGTCAAGGACACCCTGACACTCGCCGACAAGGCCCAGCGAGTCGACGATGTCCGGAAGCATGGCTGAAGGGACTCCGCTCGCTTCGGCAAGGTCCGGCGCCCAGTCGAGGGTGCCGATGTCTGCCAGGAGTGTCCGCGAGGCATTGGTGACGTCGGTGACGTGGCGGCCGGTCAGGTTCCAGGCGAGCCACGCGTCGACCGTGCCGAAAACAACCTCCCCTCGGGCCGCAGCGTCGGCCAGACCGTGCTCCTCGAGAAGCCATCTCACCTTGGGTCCCGAGAAATAGGTGGAGACCGGAAGTCCAGCGCGATTGCGGAACCAGTCCTGTCCGCGCTCGGCCGCCAGGGCGGCACAGACAGCGTCGGTCCGCGTGTCCTGCCACACGATGGCGTTGGCTACGGGCCGACCCGTCGACCTGTCCCAGACGACTGTGGTCTCCCGCTGGTTGGCGATGCCCACGGCGGCGAGGTCGGACGGTGACAGTCCGGCGCTGGCGAGAGCCGCTGCCGTCACCTCCTCGCTGTTGGCCCAGATCTCCGCCGGATCGTGCTCGACCCACCCGGCGCGGGGAAAGATCTGTTCATGCTCCTTCTGGGCATGGGCCACGACCGAGCCAGAGGAGTCGAAGACCATGAAGCGTGTCGATGTGGTGCCCTGGTCGAGGGCGCCGACGAGGTCAGCCATCGCGGCCTCGAAGGGCGGCCATCTCCTGGGCGCGGGCACGGTCAGTCACCCAGGCCTCCACGACGTCGGCGGCGTCGGCGATGGCCACCTCGACCTCCGCGCGCTCGGCCTTGGAGAACCTCTGCAGCACGAAGGAGGCAGGATCCATCTGGCCCGGGGGCCGCCCCACGCCGAACTTGAGCCGGGAAAACTCCCGGGTGCCCAGCGATCGGTCGACCGAACGGATGCCGTTGTGACCGCCGGTGCCACCCCCCACCTGGACGCGGAGTCGGCCGAATGGGAGATCAATGTCGTCGTGGATGACGAGAAGGTCAGAGGGGTCGACCTTCCAGTAATCGAGGACCGAGCGGACGGCGCGTCCGGACTCGTTCATAAAGGTGATGGGTGCCGCCAGGAGCATTCGCTCGGCACCGAGCCCGACCGTTGCCACCTGGGCGGAGACCCGGGACGGGGCACGGCCCAGTCCCACGTCGTTTCGGGAAGCCACGAGTGCAACAACCTCGAAGCCGACATTGTGGCGAGTTCCCTGGTAGTCGGCTCCCGGGTTGCGGAGACCGACTATGACGGTGTCAGCCGTCGGCGCCCTCTTCGGGCCCCTCGTCAGCAGTCTCAGTCGGGGTCTCCTCCCCTTCGGCCTCCTCGCCCTCGGCAACCTCGCCCTCTTCGCCCTCCTCAGGCTCTTCGACGATCTCGGCCGCGGGATGGGTGATCGACATGACCACGGAGTCCGGGTCGTCGATGTAGGTGACGCCTTCGATATCGGGGAGATCGGCCACACGGAGCGAACCGCCGATCTCCACCTCGCTGATGTCGAGCTCGATGTGGCTGGGGATCTCGGTCGGGAGGACCTCGATGAGGACGTGGGTCTTGGCGGGGCTGAACACACCGCCGTCCGCGACACCGATCGCTTCGCCCTCGAACTGGATGGCGACCTCGGTCTGGGTCATCTGGGTGAGGTCGACCTTGACGAAGTCGATGTGGCGGTACTCGCTGCGGAACGGGTGGCGCTCGATGACCCGGGCCATGGTGGTCAGTGTGTCGCCCCCCTCGATCTCGAGGCTGATGATGGCGTTTGTACCTGCCGCCGTGTGAAGGGCCTGGTGGAGCTCACGACTGTCCACAGCCAAGGACACCGGCTCGATGCCGAGGCCGTAGACGATGGCGGGCACGAGGCCCTCTCGGCGAAGCCGCCGGGAGCTGCGCGAGCCCGGCTCCCGGCCGGTCTGGGCGCGCAAGGTGATCTGTGACATCTGAAGGCTCCTTGGGAGTGGAAGAACGGGTCCTGATTATGGTCGCCCCACACCCGTTGTGCCTACTCGATGCCTAGAGGTACTCCGTACTCTGTTGTTCCTGTACTCCGTACTTCGTACTCCGTACGCACCCGCACTGAAAGGCAACTCACGGCATCGAGGCCCGAGACCTCTTATGCATACGGAGTACTTGAGGGAGCGAAGCGACCGGTACGGGGTACATCCAGGTGCGGGGTACGCCTGCCAGCATCAGG
>CAZGWX010000173.1:0-5165 GCA_964529515.1 uncultured Acidimicrobiaceae bacterium | reverse complement strand
GGCGGTCTTGTCCCACGCTGAGGATGCGGGCCCAACGCTCGTAGTCACCGGCGATTTCCCGAAAGATGCGCCCCGCGGTCGCCTCCGGGCTCTCTAGGTGGCGCATGGGTCCCATGAGTGCATTCTGGTATCGGCAACATCGGCCCGTCACCCCGGCGGATCGCCATCATGCGGGCCGGCGACGCCTACCTCAACGCCTGGCCAACCCGCCTCGAGAGATTCGCTGGCGACTCGAGTAGCGGACTATGCCCCGACTCCCCTCGGAGCGTTGGCACGGAGGGCGTGTGGCCACCGGAATTTCAGCCCAGAATCACTTTCACCTGGTGCGTGGCACCATCGTCGACCAGGTCGAGCGGTGAGCCCGGGGAAAGGTTGACACCGTCCATTGACACCTCGACCACGCCCCGGGTGACACCGTAAGGGTTGGTGACTTCGATCTCGTAGATCGAATCGTGGTAGCGGAAGGTGATCTCGAAGCCCTCCCAGGCCCGGGGGATGCATGGGTCGATCATCAGTCGGGAGCCTTGGAGCCGGAAGCCAAGGATCCACTCCACACCCGCCCGGTACATCCAGCCCGCCGATCCCGTGTACCAGGTCCAGCCACCCCTGCCGACGTGGGGCGCCTCTGAGTAGATGTCGGCGGCCGCCACGTACGGCTCTACCCGATAGCGATGGATTCCGGCCCTGGTGCTGGCGTGGTTGATCGGGTTGAGTAGGGCAAAGAGCTCCCCCGCCCGGTCACCGTCGCCAAGGGCGGCGAAGGCGATGACACACCAGATGGCGGCGTGGGTGTACTGCCCGCCGTTCTCCCGCACGCCCGGCAGGTAGCCCTTGATGTATCCGGGGTCGACTTCCCAATCATCGAAAGGCGGGGTGAATAGGAGCACCAGGCCATCGCCGTGATGTACCAGGTACTCCTCCACCGAAGTCATGGCCCGCTCCGCCCTTTCCGGCAGGGCTCCCCCGTGGATCACCGACCAGGACTGGGCGATCGAGTCGATCCGGCACTCGGGGTTGGCGGAGGAGCCCAGCGGAGTTCCGTCGTCGAAGAATGCGCGGCGATACCAGTCGCCATCCCATGCCTCCCGCTCGAGGCTCAGCCGAAGCTGGACCGCGGCCTGGCGCCATGCCGCCGCCAAGGCTTCCTCGTCTTGACTCTCGGCGATGGGGGCGAACAGCTGCAGATTCGCTTCGAGGAACCAACCCAGCCACACACTCTCCCCCACTCCCTCCTTGCCCACCCGGTTGAACCCGTCGTTCCAGTCGCCACCACCGATCAGGGGAAGGCCTCTCTTACCCAGGCGGGAAACGGCTCGGTCGAGCGCTCGCCGGCAATGGTCGAACATCGTGCCCGTGACCGAGGTCGCCTCGGGGCTGATGTAGGCCTCGTCGTGGCCTGGTTCCAGTTCGGGTCCCCGAATGAACGGCACCTCCACCGCAAGGAGATCCTCATCACCGGTCACGTTGACGTAGTGGGCCACTGCGTAGGGGAGCCACAGGTAGTCGTCCGAGATTTTGGTTCGCACCCCTTTGCCAGATGGTTCGTGCCACCAATGGAGCACGTCGCCCTCTTCGAACTGGTGGGCGGCGGCGCGCAGCAGGTGCTCGCGGCTCACCTCACGCATCGGCACCACCAGCGCCATCACATCCTGGAGTTGATCACGGAATCCGTAGGCGCCCCCCGACTGGTAGAAGGCAGAGCGGGCCATCACCCGACAGGCCAGGGTTTGATAAAGGAGCCAGTGATTGATCATGAGGTCGAACGAGCGGTCGGGCGTCTTCACCCGCACCGTCCCCAACACATCGCCCCACCTGGTCGCCACCTGCGCCTTCAGATCCTCGCCGTCGGCTCGCCGATAGGACTCGACCAGACGGCGGGCATGAGCATGGTCGTCCCCCTGACCGAGGAGGAAGACCACGTCGACCTCCTCCCCGGGTGCGAGCTCGATCCGCCGTTGGATGGCGGTACAGGGATCGAATCCGACCCCGACCCGCCCGGAGAGGGGGCCGCTACGCCGCAAGCCCGCCGGACGGTCGACACTGCCGTGCCTTCCCAGGAACTCGGTCCGGTCGGTCGTCAACGTCGTCTCGCCGACCCCGAGGTCGGCAAAGGCGACCCGAGTTCCGAAGTCGACGTTCCACGGGTTGCGGGCGAAGACGGCCCCGGTCGATTCGTCGCGCTCGGTGACGATCTGCGCCACGGGGCCAAGCCTCGTGGTGCCCAATACCCACTCGGCATACGCGGTCAGCGACAAACGGCGGCGTCGGGTCCCCTCGTTGCGGATGCGGATGCGGGAGATCTTGACGGGGTCGTCGAGAGGCACCATCTGATGGATCTCGAGGGCGATCCCCTTCGCTTTGAGTTCGAATTCGGAAAAGCCGGGGCCGTGGCGGGCAACGTAGAAGGAGTCCGGGTCCCTGATGGGCTGCGCCGTGGGAGACCAGACCTCACCGCTCTCCTCATCCTTCATGTAGAGGACCTCTCCCGCGGGATCGCTGACCGGGTCGTTCGACCAGGGAGTGAGTTGGTTCTCGCGGCTGTTCTCTGACCAGGTGAAGCCCGACCCTGAGGCCGAGACACAGAATCCGAACCGGGGGTTCGCCACGACATTGACCCAAGGCGCCGGCGTCCACTGGCCCTCCCCCAGCACCACTTCGTACTGGGTACCGTCGGCGGTGAAACCCCCGAGCCCGTTGGGAAACTCGAGGTCGAGACGGGGCGGGGGTTCGCTCTGGGTGTGTGCCGGGGTCGGAGACGGCCGGACTGCCTCCGGAGGGGCGAGGGAGGGACGACGGGCGAGCTGGTCGGCCAGAGTCCCGTGATGACTGAGCAGGACCGCCCGAGCCGAAGACTGGAGGTTGATCCGTTCCTCGGTGGAGATAAGCGATCCGGCGAGAAGATAGATCCCGCCGTCGGCGGCAGTCCCCACCTGACGACCCCGCTCCCTGATCAGCTCTTCGAGGGCATCTTGCAGGCCTCGGGCGTACGAGCCCGGTTTCTCATTGATGATCACGAGGTCGACCGACAGGTTCTTCATCCGCCAGTACTCCTGGGCCCTGAGAAGGTCGCGGACCAGTCCTCGCTCTTCCGGACGGTCGATCCTGAGCAGGACGATGGGGAGGTCGCCGGAGATGCCGTGCCGCCAGAGACCGTCCCGTCCCAGCGGCGCCGGGGTCCGACCCGAGGGAGACAGGGCCGGGTCGAAGTAGATGAGACCGCTGGCCAGCTGCTGAAAGACGTGCGCCTGCTCGGGTTCGATGCGCAGGTGACTGAGTCGGACCTGCGCCTGGCTCCAGGCCAAAGTCAGGCTCCTCTCGAATGACGACGGGTAGGAGTACTTGTCGATCAGGTCGATGACCTCGGTGCGGGAGTCGGCCACCACGGTGGTGAAGTCGAGATGGGCCGTGGCTCCCGGCCGAAGTCGGATCTTTCGCCGCAAGCTGAAGATCGGGTCGAGGACCCCGCCCACCGTGTTGGCAAGGGGACGATCGACAGCCGCGGCCCGATGGACCGGATTGCCGCGGCCGAGAAAGCGCGCCCGGTCCGTTTCGTACTGGGCGCCCCCCACGACGTTGCCGGTGACGGCGAGAACGTGGCCAGCCCACACCGGGTCGTCACCGGCGCCGCGTGGACGCCGATGAGCTACCAGGGCGTCGCGGCCCGGCACCTCCTCGGTCTCGACGAACAGGCTTGAGAACGTCGGGTGGGCGTCGTCTGCCGAGGGCGGCGCCAGCACCAACTCGGCGTAGGACGTCACCTCCAGCTCCTGCGTGGCCGAGCCAACGTTGGTCAGGCTCACACGCCGCACTTCGGCGTCGTCCTCGGGCGATACGACCACCGTGAGGTTGGTGGCCACCGACCCATCGCGACGATTGATCTCCACTTTGTCCTCGCTAAACGCCACCTGGTAGAAGTCGGGCTCGGCCCCGGTCGGCTGGTATCCCGACGACCACGTGCGACCCGACTCATCCCTGATGAAGATGTAGGTCCCGTAGTTGTCCCGGGTGGGGTCCTCACGCCACCGGTTGACCGCCTTGCCATGCCACCTCGTGTAGCCGGAGCCGGCCGCGGTGATGGTGGTGCTGAGCCGACCGTTGGAAAGAATGTGCGCGATAGGCACCGGCCCATGGGGAGACGCCACCCTGCGCACCACTCCCTTGGCCTCGGCGAGGGGGCGGGCGGCAGCGGCCACTTCTTCTGCGCGCGGACGGGCGACTTCGACATCACGGGGCACGCGCTCGTGGAGGAGGAGCTCCGCCGCCTTCACCGAAGGCTCGCCGTGGAAGAGTCGGCGGGCGAACCCGGAGAAGATGACATTGGCCAGAGCCACCAGCGACATGGCTTGGTGGTGAGCCATGTAGGCCCTGACGAGCACGGGCTCGCCACTCTCGGGAAGGCGGGACGGGGTGAAGTCGATCGCCTCGTAATACCCGTAGGCGCCGGCCGCTCCCATGCCCCGCAGCCGGGACAGGTTGGCCAGGGCTTCCCGCGGCTCGATCATGGCGGCCAGCATCGTGGCGTAGGGGGCGACCACGAGATCCTCGCTCAGGCCCCGCTCGAACCCCAACCCGGGCACGCCGAACGCACGATATTGATAGGTGAGATGGACGTCGCGAGCGGCGTAAGCGGCTTCGGAGATCCCCCACGGGACCCGGCGCTCCTTCCCGTACTCGATCTGTCGCTGGACCACCGCCCGGTAGGTGGCCTCCAGGACGCTCTCGGGCGGCGACCGCATCACGAGGAGAGGCATGAGATATTCGAACATCGAGCCCGACCAGGAGACGAGGGCGGCTTCGGTACCGATCGGGGTCATCGAGCGCCCCAGCCGGAACCAGTGGGTGGGAGGCAGGTCGCCCTTGGCGATGCCGACGAAACTGGCCAGGCGTGCCTCCGAGGCCAGGAGGTCGTAGTGGCTCTCGTCGAGGGTGGATTCGAACGCCCGGTATCCGACTGAGAGCAGCTTGTTGTCGGGGTCCATCAGGAATGAGAAGTCCATCCCCCATGCCAAGGCGGCCGTTCCTTCGGCCACCGCCGTCAAGCGTTTCTGGAGTTGCTCTCCCAAGAGTGGGTCATCGGCATACTGCCGATCCGCCCGGTGGCTGGAAACGGTGGCCAACAACGCTTCCGCCCAGTAGCCCAGTTCTTCGGCGCCGGGATCGGCGGC
>CAZGWX010000172.1:0-6515 GCA_964529515.1 uncultured Acidimicrobiaceae bacterium | reverse complement strand
CCGGTCGGTCCCGGCGGCGACTTCTGCAGGGGTGAGAGCGAGGAAAGACATAGACGGAGAAGGGTACCTGCTACCTAGGACTTGGTATTTGGCACTTGGTACTTGGACTCCGACGGGCAGTCCAAGTACCAGATACTCAGTACAGGCTCTAGCCCATCCGTGAGAAAAGGTCACCGCCACGAACCACTTTGCCAAGCCAACGCCGCGGTACTTTGCAGACATGTGGTCCCTCGATCGGTCGATCCACCATCTCAACCACGGGTCGTTCGGCGCGGTGCCGGTTCCGGTCCAGGAAGCTCGACGCCGCTGGCTGGATGAGTGGGAGCGCGCCACGACCGCGTTCGTCTTCGAGCAAATGCAGCCGGCGTTGGACCGCGCCCGGCAGGTGGTGGCCGACTTCGTCGGGGGATCACCCGACGGACTCGCCTTCGTCCGGAACGCCACCACCGGCGTCGCCTCTGTCGTGCGCTGCCTGGAGCCGACCTTCGGGCCTGGCGACGAGATCGTCACCACCAGCCACGACTACAACGCCGTCCGCCAGACCCTCGCCTTCAGCGCCGAACGGACCGGTGCTCGGCTGGTCGTCGTCGACGTGCCGTTCCCGCTCTCCGATCCCGACGAAGTGACCGAGGCCGTCCTGGCCGCGGTCGGTCCCCGGACCAAGCTCGCGGTGATAGACCACATCAGCTCACCTACCGGGCTCGTCTTCCCGGCGGCCGACATAGTGGCCGCCCTCGAGCCGGAGGTCCCGGTCCTGGTCGATGGCGCCCACGGTCCGGGTCAGGTCGCCCTCGACCTCACCGCACTCGGTGCGTCCTGGTACACCGGCAACCTGCACAAGTGGGTCTGTGCGCCAAAGGGATCAGCCTTCCTTCACACCCGGTCCGACTGGATCGACCGCACTTTCCCCGTGGTGATCTCCCACGGTTGGAACGACCGAACCGCACCCAGCCGCTATCACGCCCTGTTCGACTGGCTGGGCACAGACGACATGACCCCCTGGCTGGTGGCACCGGAGGCCATCGAAACCGTCGGTTCGCTCGAAGCGGGAGGCTGGCCCGCGGTGATGAAGCGGAACCACGAACTGGCGCTAGCGGGCCAGTCGGTGCTGTGCGAGCGACTGAGTCTGGAGGCGCCCGCCCCGCCGGAAATGGTCGGTTCGATGGCGTCGGTCATCCTCCCCGATCTCGGAGGACCGCCGATCTCCGGAATGTCACCCATCTCCGGTGAGCTGCTCAGCCTTGGTTTCGAAGTCCCGGTGATGGTCTGGCCGGAGTGGCCCCGACAGGTGCTGCGCATCTCGGCCCACCACTACAACCGGCTGGATGAGTACGGCGCGCTGGCCGACGCCCTCAGTCGCCTCGTGGCCGGAACAGCGCCTCCGCCTCCTCCTCGGTGATCGCTTCGGCCGGGTTGAACCCGGGCCTCTCGACCGCGGCGGCGATCGCAGTCCGGGGATCTGGATGCTCCACGGGGGCGTCGCTGCCGCCGATGACGGGGATCCCGGCGTCCAGGAACGACCGAAGGGGATAGACCATCTCCATCCGCTCGGGACCGAGGCGCTTGTGGAGCCACGTCTCCTCGGATGCGATGAATGCGGGCTGCACGGAGGCGGTGACACCCAGGCGAGACATCCTTTCGATTCCGGCCGGAGTCAGGATCGAGGCGTGCTCGATGCGGGTCGACTCCGGATGGACACCCTTCGATATCAGCTCCTCCATGACGTCCAGCACGAGATCGTTGGCCAGGTCGCCAATGGCGTGGATGGCCACCACCCCGCCAAGGCGGTAGGCGGCGAGGCCCATCTCGACTGCGTGGTTGTGGTCCAGGAGAACCGTCCCGGTGGTGTCGGGCCGGTCGGTGTACGACTCGTACATGGCAGCCGTGTGGCCCCCGAAGCTCCCGTCCGAGAACGACTTCCAGCCGAGGAACCGCACCGGTCCGTCCGCATGGTCGAGCCTCTGCTTGGCCTCGGCAAGCTCGTGCGGGCTGTTGGTGATCACGAGCACGTCCATCGCCACCGGGAGGTCGGGAGCGAGCCGCAGCAGCGCACCCACCTCGTCGGCCACCCCGGCCCAAAGGGCGTCGCCGACCGAAACGATCCCGGTCACCGACTCGATCCCCATTTCCGGCAAGGTGGCCAGCGCCGACAAGATCTCGATGTCGAGGGGCGGCGGGATGTGCGGGGTGAGGGCCCTGGCTACGACGTCCATGGCGGCCTCCCTCAGGATGCCGTTGGGCGAGCCGTCGGGGAGCCGGTCAAAGGAGCCCCCCTGCGGGTCGGGTGTGCCGGAATCGACTCCGGCCATGGCCAGTGCGGCGCTATTGGCGATGGCGATGTGGCCGCAGTAGCGGTAGACGACGAGCGGACGTCCCGGAACTGCCTCGTCCAGGTCGGCAGCCGTTGGCAGCCGCAGCTCGGCCAGCCCCTCGTCGTTGGCCCTCTCGGCGATCACCGGACCTTCGACTCGCTCGGCGTAGGCGGCCACGCGGAGTTGGAGGTCCTCGATCGACCTCGCGTCGTACAGGTCGAGCCCATTGAGCATCCCTGCGTATCCGAATGGATGGAAGTGGTGGTCGTGGTAGCTCATCCGAGGTGGTCGGGCATCGTGTCGACCACGACGGAAAGTACTCGTTCGTGGAGGTGTCCGTTGGAGGCGACGAAGGCCGAACCCGCGAGTTGGTTCTCCCGGCCTTCGGCGTCGGTCCACCGTCCGCCGGCTTCGACCACGAGCAGCCCTCCGGCCGCCATGTCCCAAGGCTTAAGCCCGCTCTTGCCGCCATGCTCGGCGTATGCGTCGGCCCGCCCTGACGCCACCCACGCCAGATCGAGCGCCGCCGACCCGATCACCCGCACTGCCCGCGACTCCACGAGGAGTCGCTCCACGATGGAGAGGTAGGCGGCCGCGTGCGCCCTCTGGTCGTACGGAAAACCGGTGAGCACCATCGCGTCGGCGAGGTCGGAGACGTCCGTCACCCGGATCGGGACGCCGTTCAGTTTGGCGCCCTCACCGGCCACCGCGGTGAACTCCTCGTCGCGGGCGACATCGATCACGACTCCGACCCGGGGATACCCGTCCTCCCAGAGCGCCACCGACACCGAGACGTGTGGCATGGCGTGGACGTAGTTCACCGTGCCGTCGAGAGGGTCGACGATCCAGACACGCCCTTCCCTCCAGTCGCTGCCGCCGCTCTCCTCACCGAGCCGGCGGTCGGCCGGGAAGACCGAGGTGATGACTTCCATGACCGCGATCTCGGCCTCCTGGTCCACCTGAGTGACGGGATCGACGTCCCCTTTCATCACCGTCTCCAATACCTCGGTGAATCCGAATCGAACACGTTCGGCTCCCGCCCGGGCTGCAGCGAGGGCGGCCTCGGCCTCGAGTTCCCACATCTGCGCGACTCTAAGAGGCGGCGTGTTTCTACCCTCGCACCCGTGAAACCCGTCCTGTTGGTGGTCGCCGGAGCCGTGGTCTCGACCCTGGCCTTCCCGCCCTACGGACCCGGAGTCCTCGTGGTGGCCGGCGTAGCCCAGTTCCTGGCCGCGCTCCGCCTGGTGAGGACACCGGCGCAGGGGTTCTGGGCCGGTTTCACTTACGGCACGCTCTTCATCGGCACTCTGATGTGGTGGCTGGCCCGGCTTCAGCCGGTCGCGCTGGTGCTGGCCCCGGTCCAGGGCATCTTTTTCGGGGCTCTGGGCTGGTGGTTGGCCCGTCAGCGCCGGCTAGCGCCTGCCCACTGGGCGGTTCTCGCCGCGGGCGGATGGGCCCTCATGGAGCAGATTCGCTACCGGGTGC
The DNA here is from genome assembly GCA_964529515.1 of uncultured Acidimicrobiaceae bacterium. Taxonomy (GTDB): domain Bacteria; phylum Actinomycetota; class Acidimicrobiia; order Spongiisociales; family ZC4RG35; genus ZC4RG35. The sequence continues at coordinate 2,718 of CAZGWX010000172.1, read as the reverse complement.
CTTACGGCGGAATGGAGTGGGGAGCCGCCGGCTACGCCCTGTCCGACCTCCCGGTGACGAGGTCGCCGGCTTTCGTCATCGGGACCAGCGGGCTCACGATCCTCGTGGTCGTCGTCGCGGCCATCGCGGCGCTGGCGTTCAACCGCACCTTCGATCGGCGCCTGTGGTGGCCGGTGGCGGCGGTGCTCGTCGTGTACGCAGCGGTGGCGATCTTTCCCTCGCCAGCGTCCGACGCCGACCCGCTCCGCGTGGCAATCGTGCAGGGGTCGACGCCATGTCCCTTCGAACACTGCGCCGACGAGCGGCTCGGAACCTTTCTCAACCATCTCGCGCTGACCCAGGGCATCGAGGCCGGCTCCGCCGACCTGGTTGTGTGGTCGGAGAGCTCGATGGGGTCGTCCAACGCCGATCCGGTCCAGAACCCGGAGATCGGCGCGGCGGTCGCAACCGAGACGGGGAGGTTGGGTGCGTGGCTTCTGGCGGGTACCGATCGCCCGCTCAACGACACCCACTGGGTCAACGCCAACGTGTTGTTCGAGCCCTCTGGCGACATCGTCGGGGAGTACCGCAAGCAACTTCCCATCCCGTTCGGAGAGTACGTCCCGCTTCGCAGCTTCTTCACCCGGCTCATCTCCGAGCTCGACCGCGTTCCGCGCGACATGATTCCGGGTGATGGGCCCGTCGTGTTCGACGCCGACGGCGTCAGCCTGGGCTCGGTGATCTCGTGGGAGGGCGGCTTCTCGAGGTTCGCCCGCGCTCATGTCCGCGAGGGGGCCCGAGTGCTTGTCGTGGCCACCAACAATGACTCCTACGGCCCGGGATCGCCGACCTCGGACATCTTCATCGGGATGACCCGCATGCGCGCAGTCGAGCTTGGCGTTCCGGTGGTCCACGCCGCAGTGTCCGGCAAGTCGGTGCTGATCGACGCCCGAGGCGCGTTCATCACCGAGGTCACGGAGAGCGGGGTCCAGGCCGTACTCCAGGGGGCGGTGGTCCCAGGTGCGGCCTCTCTCTATGCGCGAATGGGCGATTTAGTGATGTACGCCGCCGTCGTAGTGGGTCTGGCCGGGTGGTGGCGGACGCGTCGGGTGGTAGTTTCAGTTGATCCGGCTCGAGAAGAGGAGTGAGGTCGATGTCGCAGACGCTGGAGAACCTGCTCAGGGAAGATCGCACTTTCGCGCCTCCACCCGAGTTTGCTGCCGCGTCGGTCACGCCGGCAGAGGTCTACGACCGTGCCGCTGCCGACCCCGCGGGCTTCTGGCTCGAGGAGGCGAAGAGGAACCTGACCTGGTTCACCGAGCCGACCGAGTCGCTCGATGACTCCAATGCGCCGTTCTTCAGGTGGTTCGCCGACGGCGACCTCAACGTGACCTACAACTGCATCGACCGTCATCTCCCTGAGCATGCCGGCAAGGTGGCCTACCACTGGGTTGGCGAGCCCGGCGACTCGAGGACCGTCACCTACGGCGACCTCGGCGCCGAGGTCAACCGCATGGCCAATGCGTTGAAGAGGCTTGGCCTCGAGAAGGGTGACCGAATCGCCATCTACATGGGCATGGTCCCCGAGCTGCCGATCGCCATGCTCGCCTGCGCCAAGCTCGGTCTGATCCACTCCGTCGTCTTCGGCGGTTTCTCCTCCGATGCGCTCTCCAGCCGGATACTCGATGCCGACTGCAGAGTCCTCATCACCCAGGACGGAGCCTGGCGCGGCGGCAACATCGTGCCTCTCAAGGCCAACGTCGACCGGGCCCTGGCCTCTACTCCGGGAATCACCCACGCGATCGTGCTCGAGCGCACGGCCCACGGCGTGGACATGGTCGAAGGCCGGGACATCTGGTGGCACGACTTCGTCGCCGGCCAGTCCGACGAGTGCGAGCCGGTCGTCATGAACGCCGAGGACCCGCTCTACATCCTGTACACCTCCGGCACCACGGGTAAGCCGAAGGGGATCGTTCACACCCAGGGCGGCTATCTGACGGGCATCACCTCAACCCACCGGATGGTGTTCGACCTCAAGCCAGAGACCGATGTCTACTGGTGCGCCGCCGACATCGGTTGGGTCACCGGTCACAGCTACATCGTCTATGGACCGCTCGCCAACCTGACCACCAGCGTCATCTATGAGGGCGCCCCCAACTTCCCCGACTTCGACCGCCTCTGGCAGATCATCGACGATTACGGCGTCACGATCTTCTACACGGCTCCGACCGCCATTCGGGCTTTTATGAAGTGGGGGGACCAGTACCCCACGAAGTACGACATGTCGACGCTCCGGCTGCTGGGCACCGTGGGCGAGCCCATCAACCCCGAGGCGTGGGTCTGGTACCACGTCAACATCGGGCGGGAGCGGTGCCCGGTCGTCGACACCTGGTGGCAGACCGAGACCGGGGCGATCATGATCAGCCCGCTTCCCGGGTTGGTCGAGACCAAGCCCGGATCGGCGACCCGTCCGCTGCCGGGTGTGGAGGCCGACGTGGTCAACGACGAAGGCGAGTCGGTCCCGCTGGGTGGTGGCGGATACCTCGTCCTGACCCGCCCGACCCCGTCGATGGCGCGCACGATCTACGGCGACGACGGGCGTTACGCCGACACCTACTGGTCCCGATTCCCCGGCCGCTACTTCCCCGGCGACGGCGCCAAGCGCGACGAGGACGGCTACTTCTGGCTCCTCGGCCGGGTCGACGACATCATGCTGGTGGCAGGCCACAACATCTCCAC
>CAZGWX010000171.1:0-4558 GCA_964529515.1 uncultured Acidimicrobiaceae bacterium | reverse complement strand
CGAGGTGCTCCGCAGGAGCCAGATCGGATCCGCGGCCATGGATCTGGTCTGGGTGATCGCCGGAATCATCCTCTGGCTCCCGATCATCTCGCCATTGGGACGTAAGGTCGAGGCCCCATGGTCGAGGATGCTCTATCTGTTCGTCGGCACTGCCGTGGTCGCGGTCATCCCGGCCAGCTTCCTCACCTTCGCCACCACTCCCGTGTACGCCCTTTACGAGCTCGCGCCAAGGGTGATGGACTTGACCGCCCGTGAGGACCAGCAGATCGCCGGGATCCTCATGAAGCTGGCCACCATCCCCGCCGTGTGGGGCACCATCACGGTCATGTGGTTCCGCTGGGCACGCCAGGAAGGCCTGCCGGCGTGATCGCCCTCCTCGCCTCCATCCCGTCGCCGCCGATCAACCAGTTCCACATCGGCCCGTTGCGGGTGACCTTTTACGGGATTCTGGTGACGACGGGCGTCGTCATCGCCTGGATGCTCATCAAGAGGCGCTTCCTCGCCCGAGGCGGCACCGCGGAGCATGCCGAGAAAATCATGTTGCGGGTGGTCGTGTTCGGGTTCATCGGCGCCCGTCTCGCCTACGTGTCCACCCACCTCGATCGCTTCGAGGGCGAGTGGTGGAAGGTCATCGCCCTCTGGGAGGGCGGTCTGGCCCTCTACGGCGGCCTCACTCTCGGGGCACTGGCAATCTGGTACACCTGTCGCCAGCTCGAGGTGGCCCCCTCGCTGTTCCTCGACTCGCTGGCGCCGGCCCTCCCTCTCGCCCAGGCAGTTGGCCGTTGGGGGAACTACTTCAACCAGGAGCTGTTCGGTACCCCGTCCGACCTTCCCTGGGCCGTCGAGATCGCCCCGCAGCACCGGCCGGCCGAGTTTTCCGAGTACGCCACCTTCCACCCCACGTTCCTCTACGAGTCGCTGTGGAACGTCGCCCTGGCCCTCTTCATCATGTGGTTGGACCGGAGGGTGCCCGCCCTGAGGGGCCGCCTGATCGGCGTCTACTTCGTCGGCTACGGGTTGATGCGTTTCCTCCTCGAGCTCATCCGCACCGACACCACATTCCGCTTCTGGGGGCTGAGCCGGAACGGATGGGTGTCGATCGGGATCATCCTCATCGGTGTGGCCGTCCTCGCATGGAAGCGGCGACAGGATCCGGTACCCGCCGAAGAGTTGGTGGGCTGATGGATTCCGAGTTGCGAGCGTTCATCGAAGGTGTTGAGCATCCGAAGCGACGCCGTGATGCCGAAACCCTGCTCGATCTCTTCCGTCGGGCGACGGGCCAGCAGCCGCATCTGTGGAAGACCATCGTCGGATACGGGCAATACCACTACGAGTACGCCAGCGGCCGGAAGGGCGATGCCCCCGCGGCCGGATTCTCGCCACGGAAAGCGGCGACGACGATCTACCTGTCTGACGGGGTAGGTGAGTACGAGGACCAACTGTCGAAGCTCGGTCCCCACACCACCGGGGTCGGGTGCCTCTACGTGAAGGATCTCGAGGCGGTCGACCTCGATGTCCTGGAGGAGATCGTCCGATCTTCCTATGCGGCGCTGACCGCGGGCACCTTCACCAATCGCGCCCGGGAGGGCGGCCAGCCGGGCTGAGCCGCCCGGTCATGTGGCCGCTCAGATGCCGCGGGCTGCATACATCATCGAGATGCGGATGTTCTCCTCGAGGTTGAACTGGATGCGGACGTTGCCTCGGAGAGCATCGTCGAGGACCGGGCCAGGCTGGGGTGGCGTTAGATTCAGACCGAGATGGCGGAACCACCGCAGATGTACATGGTCGGGCTCGTCGCCCGGAACATGTCTCGGTCGTTCGACTTCTACCGCGCCCTCGGTGTCAATTTCGACCAGCAGTCGGGCGCCCATCGTGAGGCGCGCGTCTCCGACCTGACCTTCTTCCTCGATGAGCGGCCCGAGGCTTGGCATCCGGGAATCGAGGACCGTCCCTACACCTGGCTTCTCGAATTCTTCTTCGAGTCGGTGGAGGACTTGCGGGCCAAAGTCGAAGAGCTGACAGGGGAGGGATACGAGCTGATCGACGAGCCATATGCCACCGCTTTCGGCATGTGGTTCGCTTTCGTCGCCGACCCCGACGGGAACACGGTCCTGCTCTCGGCGCAACGGGACGAAGCCGACTGATCGGTATCACTGTCCTGTTGTCTTGAATTCGAAGTCTGCCGCAGGCGTGGGCTGTTGTTTGGTCCCGGTACGTCGGCGGGCCACTTCAGAGCGTTGTAGCTCCCACACCCTGCCTGGGTGCCGCTCTGTGGCGCGCGAGATGGTTGACGACGTATTGGGCATCGCGGCCGACGCCTAGCAACGTGTCCGACAGGACGGAGTGGAGGAACTTCACGGCCACGAAGTACAGGCCGGGCACGTCTTCCGCTACGCCTCGTTGGTGGATTACGCCGCCGGCTTCGTCGAAGGCGGGAAGGTCGATCCATGAGAAGCCGGGGCCGAATCCCGTGCACCAGACGACGTTGGCCACGTGCATGGCCGTCCCGTCTTCCAACAGCGGCTGGCCGCTGGCGACCCCCGTCACTCGACCCACCCTGCGGACACCGGCGGCGGCTAGGTCCTTGGGCTTGACCCGCATCAACGGCATGGCCTTGTGGATCATCTTGGAGCGAAATTTCCTTCCCATCGGAGTGTTCGACGAGAGCAGCCGGTTGAGAATCACCGGTCCGACTATCGGCATGAGGACTCTTCCCGACAGTCGCTCCGGCCGAAATGGCTGAACGGCGCTCGGCTCGCCCGAGAGCCACACCTGCCGGTTCGAACTCAACTCCATGGCGATCTCAGCTCCCGAGTTCCCGAGACCTACTACGAGCACGTCACCGTCTCGAAGTTGGTCCGGGTTCTCATAGTCCGCCACGTGGAGTTGAAAGATTTCGGGGTCGAGTCGGGGGGCAAAGCCCGGCACTTTGGGCTCTTGGTAGGACGCCATCGCCACGATGACGTTGTTGGCCTCGATGACGACGTCGCCCGCCGAGGCTACGAAGTGATCGCCCTCCCGGCCCAGATGCTCCACCTTCACCCCGTGCCGTATCGGAAGCTTGAAGTGATCCGCGTACGACTCCAGGTAGTCGGCCAGCTCGTCCTTGGTCGGGAAGCCCCAGTTCTCGCCCTGGATGGGGTATCCGGGCAGGGAGTTGAACTGATTGGGCGTGAAGAGCCGCAAAGAGTCCCAGCGGTGCCGCCATGCGTCACCGGTTCTCTCGCTGGCATCCACGATGAGGAAGGGCAGGCCGGCGCGCGACAGGTGATGGCCGACCGCCAATCCCGCCTGGCCACCTCCGATCACGAGAGTGTCGATTCGTTCGGTCCGATTGCTCATGTCGCCTCCATCTGCCGGTCAGGTGTCGAGTGCCGAAGAGAGCTGTAGAACTGGACCGCCGCCGAGACGAGACAGCCGGGGATGAATCCGATCTGACTGGTGACGAGCGCGTAGGCGATCCACGGAAGCTGCACCGAACCTCCGAGCAGCCACCCCCACCAGTAGTGCCGTCCCGCCGACCACAAGGCCAGGACCTGCAGTCCGGTGAGCAGCCACGGCCAAACTCCCGGAGCTCCCAACGCCGAATTGTCGGCCGAGGCCAGCACGATGAGTGAGATGCCGGTGGCTGCAGTCAGGGCGACGACCTGTCGACGGTGCGTGGTGGTGCTTCGGGCTCCCATACCGCCAACGTATGGAGTCAGGCACTGGTTGGGAATGAGGAATCCTCCCCACGCGGGGAGGTGCTCAGCCGGCGATCAGGCCGTTCTCGGCCGCAAACAGGGTGGCCGCCGCCCGGGACGAGACTTCCATCTTTCGGTAGCTGTTCTGGATGTGCCGATCGGCCGTCTTCGGCGAAATGCCCAGCTCTCTGGCGATCTGTTTGGTCTGCAGGCCGCGGGCCAGGAGACTGACGACCTCGACCTCGCGGTCGGTGAGGCCGCTGGGGCGCGGGATCGGCGGAGCCGTTTGCCCGGCCGCCTCGGTGACTGCCTGCACCATTGCCGGGTCGTACCCACCCTCCTTGGCGCGGGCCACCAAGAGTCTCGTCGCCTCTTCCGGCGACAACGCCTTTCGGTAGGGGCGCGGCTCGACTTTGGACCGGAACGCGTCGGCCGCCGCCAGAACTCGGCCCGCCGGCGATAGAGAGGAGACTCCGAGACCGCGGTGGTAGCCCGAACCGTCCAGTCGTTCGTGGTGAGCCATTGCGAGCGAGCGAACACTTGCCAGGTATTTGGAGCGGGACAGGACTCGCTCGGTGTGATACGGGTGAAGCCGAACCTTTTCCCTTTCGTCGCCCGACAGGGGGCCGGGCTTGTTCCAGATCTGCGGCGGGACGGCCGTCCGGCCGATGTCGTGTACGAATCCGGCCATCCGGATCGTCCGTACATCGGATGGAGTGAAACCGTGCAGCTCCGCAGCCCTCCCTGCGAGCTCGGCGACGCCCGAGGAGTGCCCCGTCAGATATGGCGACACCAGGTCGGCGAAGTTCCCCATCGCTCGCAGGGCTTCCTCGATAGCCCGGCCCTCCAGAAACATCCGCGGTTTGGGCTCGACT
>CAZGWX010000170.1:0-2726 GCA_964529515.1 uncultured Acidimicrobiaceae bacterium | reverse complement strand
TCAGGTCGAGAAGATCGAGGCCCCGACCCGTGTAGCGCTTGGCGATCGAGATGACGAGCCTCAGGTTGGACCTGATGAAAGTCATCTTGGCTTCTTCGCCCGCGGCTACAGCACGCATCAACTGGGCGCGTTCGGCCGGATCTGGGGATCCAGTGTCGAGGGATGCCTTGGCCTTCTTGCCCATCTCCATTGCCCGGGCAAGATGGACTTCGTCCTCAGCGGTGAGGAGTTCATGACCGGACACCTCATCGAGGTACAAGCCGACCGTGTCGGCCGAACTTCCCCGGTCTCTGGGTTCTCTGGCTTTCACTGCCTTGCCCAAGACGCACTCCTTGGCCTGTGGAAAACCTAGTAGTCGCTGGTCTGGCTGGCAACCGGTTCTGGTGAGATCAAGGCCCCTACGCGGTGGTTGCGGATAACCTCCGGTTTCCGGTGTCGCGACGAACCCAGTTCCGTGTGCTCGTGATGCTCACCCTCGTCTGGGCGGTGTGGGCTGCGTGGTCTTTGGCGAATCGGGCGACTCCCTACGAACTCAGAGTCCTCGATGATCTCGGCGCGCCCATCGAGCTCGCCGTGGCGGACTCGGAAGGGAGCCAGCTCGGTACCACCGGTCCCGACGGAATCCTCAGACTCGAGTGGGAGGGCACTTCGATCATCGAGGTCGCCGCCCCGGGCCACGTGACCCGCCGCGTCACCCTTGGTGAGAGGCCGGACGGGCCTGTCGACGTGGTTCTGACCGCACGAATCATGCGTGGTGCGGTCACCGATGACGATGGCCAGCCCGTCCCTGCGGCGCGGGTGACTGCAGGCTCGGGGTCGGCCATCACGGACAGCGACGGACGTTTCAGCATTCGAGGCGCGCAGCCGGGTGACGTGACCGTGGAGCGGCCGGCATGGCTGACCACGACCTTCAACTGGGACGGTGGTCCGGGTGATCAGGTGATATCCATCGAGCCCTTCGTTGCCAGGGCGGTCCACATCTCCGGGGAGGCCGTGCGAGACCGCCTCGACGAGTTCCTCCACATGGCCGACGTCACCGAACTCAATGCCGTGATGATCGACCTCAAGGACGAGAGCGGCCTGGTCTGGTACGACACCAGCGACCCCGTGGCCAACGAAGTCGGCGCCAACTTCGCCGCCTTCGACCTCGCCGAGGTGGTGGCGAAGTCGAAGGCCGATGACCTGTATGTGATCGCCCGAATCGTTGTTTTCAACGATCCTGTGGCAGCGATCAAGAAGCCGTCCATGGCCGTGTGGGACTCCGAGGCCAACACCCCGTACAGCGCCAACGGTCAGTACTTCCTCGACCCGACCGACCCCGACGCGCGAGAGTACGGCCTGGCGCTGGCGGCCGAGGCCTGCACATTGGGAGTCGACGAGATCCAGTTCGACTATGTCCGGTTCCCGGACGCCCGGAGGGAGTCGGCGACGTTCGACGAGGGCGTCGGGGCCGAGGTGCGGATGGCGACCATCAACGGTTTCCTCACGGATGCGGTGACGCTGCTGCATCCGATGGGATGTGCAGTCGCCGCCGACGTGTTCGGATTCATCACCAAAGCCGTCGATGACGGGGCCATCGGCCAGCGCTGGGAGGACGTCTCCAACATCGTCGACGTCGTTTCCCCGATGGTGTACCCGAGCCACTACTCGACCGGGTGGTACGGGTTCGACGTCCCCAACGATCATCCCGGCCCCATGGTGGACAACGCCCTGGCCGACGGTCTGGAGCGACTCCCGCGCAGCGTGGTCGTCCGTCCGTGGCTCCAGGACTTCGGCTATGAGGCATCCCAGGTCCGGGATCAAATTGACGCCACGGAACAGTACGGTCTGGGGTGGATGCTGTGGAACGCTCGCTCGAATGTGACGATGGACGCTCTGCAGCGAGTGGAGTGATTCGCACTACCTGTGTAGGGCAAATACCATCGGCACTGTCCCCGCTTCGGAGCTTTGATTGACCGCGTTTGACCAAGAAGGCCTGCAAATAGCCTCGACCCGCGCCCCCGGGTGGAGGCGTTCCGACATGGAGACCGCTTACGAGGTGTTCTCCTCTCTCGACGAGCCGACCGGCGCCGAGGAAGACTGGCGCTACGTTGACTACGACCTCCCGTTCTCCGAACTGGTCCTCGCCGGTGACCCCGGCACGCCGATGCCCCCGGGTGACTTCATCCGTGCGCTCGACGAGGTTTCGGGCCGGGCCGTCATCGTCGACGGCACGGTCACCCATCACGAGGCAGAGGGGTTCGCCGTCGCCTCGATGAGCGAGATCGGCGTGGACCGCCACTACAGCCGGGTCCCGGTGGGCCATAACAAGCTGGCCGCCGCCCATTCCGCATTCGCCCACGACGGCTTGTACATCGACATCCCCGACGGGGCCGCAGTACCCCGTCCCTTCCTCATCGACCTCCAGGCGATCACGGCGGGTGCCGCATCCTTCCCCCACATCTCGGTGCGCGTTGGGGAAAACGCCGAGGCGAGGGTCGTGGTGGTGTATCGGAGTGCTCCGGGAGCCGAGTTGCTCACGGTCCCGGAGATCGACCTCGACCTCGGCAAGGGCGCCAACCTCCGTTTCCTCTCCGTACAGAACATGGACCATGCCGCCACGACAGTCACCCACCAGAGAGTTCACCTCGGCAGGGACTCCACCGGGCGGATCGGCGAGGTGGGGCTCGGCGGCGACTTCGCCCGCCTCGACCTCACCGTCGAGCTGGAGGGCGACGGGTGTTCGG
>CAZGWX010000169.1:0-2759 GCA_964529515.1 uncultured Acidimicrobiaceae bacterium | reverse complement strand
GGAGGTCGATCGGCTCGGCTTGGATGCGGATGCTTCGGTGGCCGAAGCGATCTCGGCGTTCCTCGCCCAGGGGAACCGTCGACCATGGGAGCTCAACGCCTTGCGAACCATGGCCGAGGCCGAAGGTTCGGCCGCGATGGCTGAGATGGCGATGAGCGGTTTCCCGCCCTCAACACTCGAGTACGGAGGCTCGTCGCTGGGCGACTTTCCCGTTGGCGGATACGACCGCGTGCTGGCCGCGCTCGGTCCGGATGCCCGCACCGGGGCCGAGGTCGTCTCGGTGACCCGCGGAGCGGATGGTGTTGAAGTCGGACTCGCCGACGGGACCACCGAGCGGGGGAGCCATGTCCTCATCACCGTGCCGCTGGGAGTCCTCAAGGCCGGGACCATCGAGTTTCGACCCGGTATGGGAGACGACAAGACCCAGTCGATCTCCCGCCTCGGATTCGGTCGCTTCGAGAAGGTCGCCCTGGCGTTCGACGTTCCGGTGGGCCAGGATCACCCGCATCTCTATCCCGTTGGTGAGAGGGAGTTCCGGGTGGTGATGGCCATGGAGCGGTTCACCGGCCGGCCTGTGGTGGTCGCTACGGCATTCGGCAGTTCCGCGGATCTGTTGGTCGAGGGGTTTGACGACGAGGTCGTCGGGCATCTGATGGGCCATCTGCGTGCGGCATGGGGACCGGTGCCCGATCCGATCGAGATCATCCGGTCGGGCTGGGCGCGAGACCCCTTCGCCCGCGGCGCCTACTCCTACGTGCCGCCAGGCGCGTCCAGGGACGATTTCGACCGCCTCGGTCAACCGCTCGGAGGCAGGGTCCTCTTCGCCGGTGAGGCCACCGGCTCGGCGCGCGTCGGGTACGTAGACGGGGCGTTCAGCACGGCGATCCGGGAGGCCAAGCGGCTGCTGGGCACTCCGGAAGTCGATCTCACAGTGAGTTAGTCCAGCGCGTGGACCTCGGAGACCAGCCTGCCGCCCTCCTGGCCGACGACTATCAGGTCGCCACCTGAGACGACCGCGGTGGTCACCCACTCGGGCAACTCGATGTCAACCTCGCTCCAAGTCTCTCCGTCGAGGCTGAGCAGACGGGAGGCAGGCGAGCCGGGAACCAGCACCAGAGGTTGTGCGGCGCCAGTCACCAAGCGTGGTCCCGCGGTGATGCGGTGGCCGTCACCGGACTCGAGAAGGACGTCCGGTGGCGTCTCGGGTCCGTTCGACGCCAGGACACGGGCGTGTCCGGCCGAGCCGTCGAACCAGAGGACCTCGGCGCCGACGGCGACCGGCCCCGCCACGGGGCAGGCCTCGATCTGCCAGGTGGCAGGCGCCACGGCGGTGGGGCTGTCGTCCGGTGTGAGCTGATATGGATCGCGATATCCGTCTGCCGTCGTGTTGCGGAAGGTGATCAGCGGCTCGCCGGCGCGCATCTCTATGTGGGGCCGGCAGCAGCCACACACCGATGGCCCCTGTCCTTCGGTGAGATTGGTTTCCAGGTATTGGTCGTCGGAGAGGATGCCCATGTAGAGCTCGGCGGGCTCTTCGGCGTGCTCGGGGGCGTCACGGGGGTCGAGCCAAACGGCGTGGACCCCGCCATTGGGGTCGAAAGCGATCACAGGCAACACCTGCATCCCTCTCGGTTCCAGATTGAGACGGAATGGTGGGGTGCCAAATGTGGCTCCTCCGTCCTCGGACAGCGCCAGATAGACATCCATCTCGACCGAGGTCCATCCCACGGCGACGCGGTCGTCCGGTCCGACCGCGAGGGAGGGGCGCATTTCCTCGAGCGGGATGTCGGTGGCATTGGTGGCCACCAGAAAAGGATCGCCCGGAGAGCCCTCGGTGATGGTCGCCAACCAGAGCCGTCCACCGCTCGTCCCCCGTGTTGTCCAGGCGAGAAGGAGCCGTCCATCGTCGGCCGCGATCATCTCGACGTGATTGACGTCCGGCTCGGTCTCTGGCAACCGGAAGCTGGTGGCGACCGTTGTTGACTCTCCGGGGGGCTCCGTGGTCGGGGCGGTGTCGCCGCCACAAGCCGCGAGAACCGTCAGCGCGGCCAGAACGACGGTCATTCCCTTACGTCGCCTCGATCCGGACGATGCGGCCACCCATTCACGATACGCCCGGCGCTTTCGCACTGTGCGGCCTGGCTCCGGAATCAGGTCCACCACTAGAATGGTTCTCTCCGCGTGCGCTGTACTGGCACAACGCGTCATTTAGATAGCCGGCGCCCGTGGCTCCGTGGGCGCGGGAGCGTCTGACTGGTCAGACGTACCACAATTGAATAGCTGGCGCCCGTAGCTCAATTGGATAGAGCGTCTGACTACGGATCAGGAGGTTGGGTGTTCGAGTCGCCCCGGGCGCGCCGAAGCCTCACACCGCAGGCCCTTGCTCAGATCCAGGTGTGTAGCTTCCCGTGCAACCCGTTCGCGTCGCGCAGGGTGCGGACCGGGCCCGTCAAGACAGAGTTGCGCTGGAGGTCCGACGTGGAGCATGACCCGGTCAGAGAGTTGCTCGACTTTCCTCTCACGAACGCGTTGTTCGGTCGTCGCGCCAGACGCTTCGGGATGGGGATGGAGATCCCGTCAGGACCGCTCGCGTACAAGTCGGCACGAGATCCCGTTCCTCTCAGTCCGTCCGAACAGGTACTCTTGGTGGCGGCCGCTACCGGTGTCTCCGGTTGGAACTTTGGCATCCCGTTCAGCCCTCGCACGCCTCAGTCGCACGCCGAGATAAGCCTCCGATTCACCGGCCGCTCGGCTCCCAC
>CAZGWX010000168.1:0-15429 GCA_964529515.1 uncultured Acidimicrobiaceae bacterium | reverse complement strand
GCTCGAGCTTGGCCACCACAAGCGGGTGCACCTGGACGGCGAGACCGGAATCCATGCCCACGGCCTCTGCCAGATCGGACGGGCCGGCCAGCCAAGTGTCCATGGACGAGCGGGCCAGTTCCCCGAGCCGTCGTGCCGTGTCGGACTTGAACAGCTGGGCCCCGCCATAGACGGTGTGCACGGGCTGGCGGTCGGGCCGTTCGCCCGGGAAGGAGGCGGCGATCTCGGTCGCTACCCGGCTCAACCGGGAGCTCCACATGCCGAGGGATTGGTCGCTCAGGGTCATGGGGCGACTCTAGGAGGCCATTACCGTCCCTGACATGCCGTCGCTCCTCCTTCGCAACGCCTCCGTCCTGGTCACGATGGCAGGCGAGGAGATCCCCGGAGGAGGGGTCTACGCCGAGGACGGCTGGATCGTTGTTGTTGGCCCCAGCCCCGACATCCCGGCCACCGCCGACGAGGTCGTCGACCTGTCCGGGCATCTCCTGATGCCGGGGCTGATCAACACCCATCACCACTTGTATCAAACCCTGACCCGCGTTTACCCGCCCGGTCAGAACGAGGGGCTGTTCGGCTGGCTCAAGGCGCTCTACCCGGTGTGGGCTCGGATGACCCCCGAGCACGTCCGGGTGGCAACCCGTCTCGGTCTGATCGAACTGGCTTTGTCGGGCGCCACCACGGTCTTCGACCACCAGTACCTCTGGCCCAATGGGTCTTCGATCGAGGACCAGTTCGCGGGCGCCGACGGCCTGTCGATCAGGTTCGAGGCCTCCCGCGGGTCGATGAGCCTGGGCGAGTCGGCTGGCGGCCTCCCACCAGACTCGGTGGTGGAAGACGAGGACTCGATCCTGTCCGCCTCCCAGGAGGCCGTCGGGCGGTTTCACGACCCGTCGCCCGGATCGAGCCGGCGGGTTGTAATCGCCCCCTGCTCGCCCTTCACGGTCACCGACAAACTGATGACCGGGGCAGCGGAACTGGCCCGGAGTCTCGGTGTCCGCCTGCACACCCATCTCGCCGAGACCGCCGACGAGGAGGAGTTCTGCCTCGAGCGCTTCGGGCGGCGCCCGGTGGAACACATGGAGCATCTCGGGTGGGTCGGTGATGACGTCTGGTACGCCCACGCGGTCCATGTCGCCGACGACGAGGTGACCCGCATGGGTTCCTTCGGCACGGGTGTCGCCCACTGCCCCACGTCCAACATGCGTCTCGCCTCCGGGATTGCCCCGGTGAGCCGCTACCTCGACGCCGGTGTCCCGGTCGGCTTGGGAGTCGATGGTTCGTCGTCCAACGACTCGTCTCACCTCCTCGCCGAAGCACGCCAGGCGCTTCTGCTCAACCGACTCGCCGTGTCACCGGGGATCGGCGAAGGCCCGCAGATGACGGCCCGTCACGCCCTGGAACTGGCAACGGTCGGTGGGGCGAAGGTTCTCGGCAGGCCGGAGCTCGGGCGGCTGGTCCCCGGGGCCGCCGCCGACATGGTCGCCATCGACCTGAACCGGGTCGAGTACGCGGGTGCGATCCACGATCCGGTGGCGGCGGTCGTGATGTGCTCGCCCGTTCGTGTCGACCACTCCTGGGTGCACGGTCGCCCGCTGGTGGCATCCGGCGAGGTTGTCGGGGTCGACCCTGTGGAGCTCCTCGCGGAGCACAACCGCCTGACCAGAGCTTTGGTGAGCTGATCCTTTTCAGGATTTCTCACCCACGAAGTGGGGGAGTACCCGAGCGGAGCGAGGGGGAGGGGGTGGGTTCCCACCCGCGGGAGCTTTTGGACGGGTTTGGCGACCCCCTACCTCCGCCTGCGCTTCGCTCCGGCGCAGGGACCTTCCCCCAAGCTGCGCTCGGGGGACACATCCACTGGGCATACAACCTCCTGGCGAGGGACCTCGCCGGGTAGGCCCGACTAAGTTGCCCGGTCAAGTTGCAGGCGGTTCACCCCACCACCCTCGACGAAGCCCTGGCGGCCACGGCCGCAGGAGCCACCCCCCTCGCCGGGGGTACTGACCTGATGGTGGAGGTCAACTTCGGCCACCGCCGCCCGGAGGACGTCGTCGGTCTGCGCCGGGTATCGGAGCTGAAGGAGTGGGAGGCGAACCGGATCGGATCCGGAGTCACCTGGAGACGGGTGGAGGGCGAAGGCCCGAAGGCCTATGCCCAGGCCGCCCGGACCGTGGGGTCGCCCCAGATCCGGAACGCCGCCACAATCGGAGGCAACCTGGGCACTGCCAGCCCGGCCGGTGACGGCCACCCCTTTCTCGCCGCGGTCGACGGCTCGATCGAGGTCGCCTCCCGGTCTGGTCGTAGACTCATCCCCTGGAGCGACTTCTTCGTCGGTCCCAAGCGCAATGCCCTCGAGCCGGGTGAACTGATCACCGCTGTCGTCCTACCGGAGCGCCTTCCGGAGCGGCACGAGTTCGGGAAGGTAGGCGTGCGCAACGCCATGGTCATCGCCACCGTCTGCTGTGTCGTCACCCGAGACGCCGACGGGAAGACCACCGTCGCGCTCGGTTCCGTGGGCCCCACCCCGATCCGGGTGCCCACCGCCGAAGAGATGATCTCGGCGGAGCGATCCCCGTCCGAGGCCGCTCTCGCCGAGTTCGCCCGCATGGTCTCCGAAGGCGTCCGGCCGATCACGGATCACCGTTCCACCGAGGAGTATCGGCGCCACGCCGCCGGGGTCCTCGCTCGGCGGCTCCTGGAACGGTGCCTCCGATGATCGTCGAGTTCACCCTCAATGGCGCAGCGGCCAACGCCCGGGTCATGGGTCCGGCCAGCCTGCTCGACGTCCTGCGGGACGAGCTCGGCTTGTTCGGGTCGAAGAGTGCCTGCGCCCAAGGGGAGTGCGGCTCCTGCTCCGTCGTCCTCGATGGCGAGGTCGTGTGCTCCTGTTTGGTCATGGCAGCCGACGCCGAGGGCTCAGAGGTGACCACCGTCGAGGGCATCTCCGGCGACGACATCAACCCCGTCCAGGAGGCCATGCTCCGCGCCGGGGCGGTTCAGTGCGGCTTCTGCACCCCGGGCATCGTCGTTGCCGCCACCGAGCTGTTCCGGATCACGCCCAAGCCGTCCCGCACCGAGATCAAGGAGGCGCTGGCCGGGAACATCTGCCGCTGTACCGGTTACAGCGCCATCGTCCGCGGACTCGAGTCCCTCGCCGGAGGTAGGGAGTGACCGCCCCGGCCCGCACCCGGCCACAGGTCACCTCGGGCGTCGGCGACTCGCCGCTCCGTCCCGACGGCATTCCGAAGCTCACGGGTGAGTTCGAGTACGCGTCGGACCTGTGGATCGACGGGATGCTCTGGGGGGCCACCACGCGCAGTCCTCACCCCCGGGCTCGGGTCGTTTCGATCGACATCGCCGCGGCGCTGGCCATCGGTGGGGTACATGCCGTGCTCACCGCCGACGACGTTCCCGGTCGGGCGACCTTCGGACTAGAGCACCCCGATCAGCCGGTCCTCGCTTCGGACGAGGTGAACTACTGGGGCGAGCCGGTAGCCATCGTCGCCGCCGAGGACGCCGACACCGCACGGCGGGCCGCCGCCGCGGTGGTCGTCGAGTATGAGGTGTTGGAGCCTCTGGTCGATCCCGAAGAGGCCGACCGCGCCGACTCCATCTTCCGGCGCATGAAGATCCGCAGCGGCGACCAGGACGTCACCGGCGAGGTGGTCGTTGAGGGCTACTACGAGGTCGGCACCCAGGATCAGGCGCCGCTCGGCACCGAGGCCGGACTTGCGGTTCCGGATGGGGCCGGCGGCATCGACCTCTACGCAACCAGCCAGTACGTTCACGTCGACCAGGAGCAAGTGGTGGCCAGCCTGGGACTCCGTCCCGACCAGGTGCGCTCCCACCCGACCGGAATCGGAGGAGCCTTCGGGGCCCGGGAGGACGTCAACCTCCACATTCATCTCTGCCTCCTCGCCCTTCATACCGGAAAGCCGGTGAAAATGGTCTATCACCGGTCCGAATCGTTCACGGGCCATGTCCATCGCCACCCCGCTCGCATGTGGTTCCGCCACCACGCCACCGCCGAAGGGAAATTGATGCGGGTCGAGGCCAAGATCCTCATCGACGGCGGTGCCTACGCGTCGACCACCAGCGCGGTTCTCGCCAACGCCTGCTACTTCGCCGTCGGGCCGTACAAGGTCGACTCGGTGTCCGTGGATGGGATCGGGGCCAAGACCAACAACCCCCCTTGCGGGGCCATGCGGGGGTTTGGGGCGGTGCAGAGCTGCTTTGGGTACGAGTCGCAGATGGACCGGCTCGCCGCCGCGCTCGGGATGGATCCTCTCGAGCTGCGCCGCCGCAACGCCCTCGCCACCGGCGACCGCAACCCGACCACCCTGCAGCTCATCGAGACCCCGTTGCCCGTGGTCGAGGTCATCGATTCGCTGGCGGCGATACCGCTACCCGACGGTGACGACCCCATCCTCCCTGGGGGAAGCGGGCTGACGACTGACCGCTCCCATATCGTCCGGGGGATCGGTTACGCCGTCGGGATCAAGAACCTCGGATTCTCCGAGGGATCCGACGACTACGCCCAGGCCCGGGTCCGCGTCACCGATGAGGGAGCGGTGGTCGAGACCGCGGCCATCGAAGTGGGTCAGGGACTGGTCACTGTGCTCGCCCAGATCGCCCGAACGGCCCTCGGCGTGTCTCGGGCGCTGGTGCGCCACGTCGACACCTCCCGGATCGACTCCGCCGGGTCTACGTCCGCCTCCCGGCAGACACAGCTCTCAGGTGGCGCCACGCTGGAAGCCGCTACCCAACTCCGCCGCCGCATTCTCGAGTATCACGGTGGCGACGAGCTGGACGACGCCGGCGTTTACCGGGCCGGAACGCTGATCGCCCCCATGAGCAAAGTCGCCGAGGAGGGTTGGGAGGAGACTGTCACCTTCCGCCACCCGCCGACAACGCCCCCCGACGAGAACGGCCACGGTGTCATCCACGCCGACCTCGCCGTTGCCGCTCACCGGGCTGTGGTCGATGTCGACCCCGAGCTTGGCCTGGTGCGTGTGGTTCGGGTCGACACCGCCCAGGACGTGGGCAAGGCCCTCCATCTCGACGCGGTACGCGGTCAGATCGAGGGCGGGATCATGCAGGGGGTCGGCTTGGCAGTGATGGAGGAGCTGGTCGTGGACGGGGGAGTGATCCGCAACCCCAACTTCACCGACTACCTGCTGCCCACGATCCTGGACGCCCCCGAGGTGGAGATGCTGCTCATCGAACAGGACGGCTCGTGGGGGCCGTTCGGCGCCAAGGGTGTGGGTGAGTCTCCGACGATCTCGTCGACCGCGGCTGTCGCCGCGGCCATCAGGAACGCCACCGGCAAGGACTTGAACCGGGTGCCGGTGCGACCCCAGGACATCGCACTGTGACCGAGCTGATCACGAGCCTTCCCAAAGCAGAGCTCCATGTCCACATCGAAGGGACCCTGGAGCCCGAAATGATGTTCGCCATGTCCGAGCGAAATCGCGTGGACTTGCCGTTCCGCTCGATCGAGGAGGTTCGGGACGCATACCGGTTCACCGACCTGCAGTCGTTCCTCGACATCTACTACCAGGGTGCCTCGGTACTGCAGACTCCGCACGACTTCTACGACCTGATGACCGCCTACCTCGATCGTGCGGCCGCTGACGGGGTGCGCCATGCCGAGATCTTCTTCGACCCGCAGGCGCACACCACTCGAGGCGTCCGGTTCGCGGTGTTCATGGACGGGTTCCGCGAGGCCATCGCCGACGCCGGGAGGAGACACGGTCTCAGCGCCGACCTGATCCTTTGCTTCCTCCGTCACCTCCCGGCCGAGGATGCGGTGGCCACGATCCGTGAGGCTGAGCCTCACCTGGACGGCGTCATCGCCGTGGGGCTCGACTCCTCAGAGGTGGGCTACCCGCCAGAGCAGTTCGCCGACGCCTACGAGATCGCCCGATCGTTCGGCCTGAGGGCTGTGGCCCACGCCGGGGAGGAGGGCCCTCCCGGGTATGTACGGCGGGCTCTCGACGACCTTGGTGTCGAGCGGATCGACCACGGCGTCCGCAGCCTCGAGGACCCCGACCTGGTGGAGCGACTCGCACGTGACCAGGTGCCGTTGACGGTGTGTCCGCTGTCCAACGTCGCCCTAAAGGTGGTCGACCGTCTCGAGGACCACCCGCTGCCGAGGATGTTGGCGGCCGGCCTTCTGGTGTCGGTCAATTCTGACGACCCCTCGTACTTCGGCGGCTACGTCGGCGACAACTACCGGGGCCTGGCCGAGGCCTTCGGCTTCGACGAGGAGGCACTGGCCCGACTCGCTCGCAACTCGATCGAGTCGTCGTTCCTCCCCGCCGAGCGCAAGGCCGAGCTGATGGGTGATCTCACCCGTCGATAGAGCTTCAGCCCGCCAGGAGTTTCTCCAGCGCGTCCAACTGCGACTTGTAGCCCCACTTCATCCCGAAGGCCGCCAGTTTGGCCTTGGGCCCGATCTGGTTGATGGTGACGTGGAGCCGGACGTGAGTCTTTTCGCTGTCACTGGTGAGGGTGATGTCGTTGGTGTGGTGGATGGTGGTCCCTTCTTCGTCACCTTCCTGCCATGAGCGCGCGTCGTAGGTGAGGCCACTCGTGGCGTCGATGCGGGTGAACTCGCCCTCCATAGGCCAGCGGGTGCCCTGGTACTTGCCCATCTCCTCGGTGGCCTCGGTGACGACGTAGATCCGTCCGCCGATGCGCAGGTCGACCTCGCAGTCGGTGACCTTGGTCTTCTCGGGTCCCCACCATTTGCTGAGGCGATCCTTTTCGGTCCAGGCCTGCCAGACCGACTCGACAGGGGCGGCGTAGGACCGCTCCAGGACGATTTCCTTCTTCTTCTTCTTGAGCAACGAGATCACTGTTCCTTCTCCTCTTCTTCGAGATAACGGCCGAGGGAATCGAGGCGGGCCTCCCAGAGGGCCTCGAAGGACTCGACCCATTGGTCGATTTGTTCGAACGCGTCCGCCTCCAGGTGGTAGATCCTGTGGCGGGCTTGTGGCTGCATCCGGACCACGCCGGCTTGCGCGAGCACCTTCAGGTGCTTCGACACCTGTGGCTGGCGGATGCCCAGTCGTTCGGAGATCTCACCGACCGCATAGGGTCGTGACCGCAACAATTCGACAATCCGGAGCCGTCCTGGCTCACCCAAAGCGCTGAACACCGCTGCTTCCACGGTGCCAGGAAAGCACAACCACATATTCCTGTCAAGGAATATGTGAGTCGAAGTCAGGCAGGTTGACAACCGCCGTGCATCGACATATGGATGGGCTGATGAGTGCGGGCGTCTACTCGACGAGTGCTCCTGGCGAAACGGCAGTCATGTTCTACAATGTAGAACATGAAGGAAGTAGGCGTTCGGGCACTGAAGCAGAACGCGTCAGCAGTCGTAGCGCGGGCCGCCTCAGGTGAGGTGGTCACTGTGACTGATCGCGGCCGTCCCGTGGCCCAGATGATTCCTATTCTTTCGAGTCGGCTGGAGGAGTTGGTCAAGGCTGGCAGGGCGCGGCTGCCTCGTCGATCCTTGAGCGATCTTCCCGCCCCAAGACGCAGGGGTGGGGAGCCCTCCTTGTCCGAGACGCTCGAGGAGATGCGCCAGGCCGAGCGGTACTGACGTGTACTACATGGATACGTCCGCGGCGATCAAACTCGTGGTAGCCGAGAGGGGGTCGGCAGCGTTGCGTGGATGGGTAAACACCCGCGAGGGATTGGTCTACTCCAGCGACCTACTTCGCACCGAACTCCTCCGCGTAACAAGACGCGTGGCGCTGGAACGAATGGTCCAGGCGCGAGCCGTCCTCGACTCCTTGATCCTGGTGACGCTCAGTACGGCGGTGTGTGAGCGCGCGGCATATCTGGAGCCCGAAGTGCTCCGCAGCCTGGATTCTTTGCATCTTGCTGCGGCGTTGGAACTCGGTGACGACCTCGAAGGGATCGTCACCTATGACCGACTGCAGGCCGATGGCGCGCGGTCCCTGGGCCTCACCGTCGTCGCTCCAGCATGAAGCCGAGCCCGTAGAAGTTCGGGTGTGGCCTACTTCGCCAGCAGGGCCAGCTGCCGTGATTGGGCGACGAGGCGGCCGGAGGGGTCCCACATCTCGACGTCCTCTTCCAGCCACCCGCCCGTGATGTGGCGGGTGTGGACCCGGGTCTTCACGATCTCGTGCGGGCCGGGATCGCGGACGTAGACGCTGATGTCTATCGTCGGGGTCCAGCCCATCGGCAGGTTGGCCGTGAACACGGCGGGCGGGAACGCGTCGGCCGCCAATACCAACCCGTAAGGGTCGAGCTGCTCGCCGTCGAGCAGGCGGAACCAACCCCTGATCTCCGGCTTGCGTCCCTCGGCTTCCTCGCCGAACTTCAGGTCCTCGGGACGGATCAGAACGTGCACCTGTTTCGAGAAAGGGGGAGGCAGCGGTGCGTCTCCCTCCGGCAACAGGCGCAAGCACCGGTCCGCGGGCGGGATCTCCGGGGTCTCTTCGTAGGAAGCGTCCACCGGGGTTCCCATCCCGGAGACAGAGAAGGTGGCGTGGGCGATGAAAAGGGTGCGCCCTCCTTGTGACATTTGTCCCTGGAGGGTCGTCGTTCCCCGCCCGGTCTTGAGAACGGTGATCCCGATGTCGGCCGGCCCGGGACGCCCCGGGTTGAGGAAGCGGGCCGAGATCGACACCAGGTCACGCTCAGGTGCCTCCTGGCCCATGGCTCGGGCCAGGATGGAGACGAGGTAGCCGCCGTTGGTGATGCCGAAGATGTCCCAGTCGGGCTGGACCTCTGCCGTGTATGTCCCCGCATCCACCTGCTTGACCGCACTCGCCTCGCTGAACTTCATTGCAGGCCCACTCCCGACCCGGAAACGACCTCACCGATCACAGAACCTGCGAGCCGCAGGACTTCTTCCGCCGACTCCCTTTCGACGATCAGGCAGAAGCCGATGCCCATGTTGAACACTCGGAAGAGTTCGTCCCTTGTCACCCCGGCGTAGCCGAGCAACTCGAAAACGGTCGGGACCTCCCACGCCGAAGTGTCCACCACTGCACCCAGGCCCTCCGGGAGTGCCCGGACGAGGTTGCCGGGGATGCCACCTCCGGTGATGTGCGCCGCAGACCTGACTGCGCCCGTGGCCATCGCCTGGAGGACCCGTGGCGCGTAGATCACCGAAGGCTCCAAGAGCATGTCGAAGTAGTCCTCGACCGCATCCCCCAGGACCTCCCGCACCAGGGAGAATCCGTTGGAACGGAGATTGGGGGATGCCAGACCGATGATGACGTCGCCCTCCGATACCCGGGCTGGAGAGAGGGCCTCACCCTCCTCCACAACTCCGAGGGCGGCCGCGGCCAGGTCGACAGCGTGGACATCCATCACCCGGGGGTGCTCGGCCGTCTCTCCGCCCAGCAGGGCACAGCCGGCCTCGGCGCAGGCGGCAGCGATGGACGCGACGATCGCCTGGTCACGTTCGGCGTCGAGCCGGCCCACCGCCATGTAGTCGACCAGAGCCAATGGCCGCGCTCCGGAAGCGGCCAGGTCGTCGACACACATGGCCACGAGGTCCCATCCGACACCGTCCCAGCGATTGGCGCGACGGGCGAGGTCGAGCTTGGTACCGACCCCATCGGTGGTCATCATCAGCACCGGGTTCCGGTATCCGTCGGGGACCTTGATCCCCGCGGCGAAGCCGCCGAACGCTCCCACCACATTCGGGCCCCAGGTGGCGGTGACGGCATCGGCGATGCGGTCCACATGGGCTTCGGCCCCCTCGAGGTCGACCCCGGCCCGCCGGTATGAGGTCACGACCGTTCCAGCTGGAACTTGTCGGCGTGGTCGGGGATCTCCGTCGGGTAGTCGCCCGACAGGCACGCGGTGCAGAAGCCGGCGTCCGCAACCCCGGTCGCCTCCAACAACCCCTCCAGGGACAGGTAACCGAGCGTGTCCGACCCGAGGCTCGCCCCGATCTCCTCCACTTCCATGTGGGCGGCGATCAGGGTGGATCTGTCGGCGGTGTCCATCCCGTAGAAGCAGGGCCAGCGGTAAGGCGGCGAAGAGACGCGGAGGTGAACCTCAGTGGCTCCTGCCTCCCGGACCATCTCGACGAGCTTGCGGGTGGTGGAGCCGCGGACGATCGAGTCGTCTACCAACACCACCCGCCTGCCCTCGAGGCTCTCCGGGATGGGATTCAGCTTCAGCTTGATCCCACGGTCCCGCAGCATCTGGGTGGGCTCGATGAAGGTCCGGCCCACGTAACGGTTCTTCACGAGCCCGTCGTGATAGGGGATCCCGCTGGCCGCGGCGAACCCCTGCGCTGCCGGTATCCCGGATTCGGGAACGGGGACGACCACGTCTGCCTCGACGGGATGCTCTGCGGCGAGTCGCCGCCCCATCGCGGTGCGTGCGGCGTGGATGCTCCGCCCGTACATCTGGCTGTCGGGACGGGCGAAGTACACGAACTCGAACAGGCACAGCCCCGGCTTCACCTCGGCGAACGGGTGATAGCTGTGGACTCCGGCTGCATCGATCACGACCATCTCGCCCGCGGCCACCTCGCGCACGAACCGGGCTCCAACGAGGTCGAGGGCAGCAGTTTCTGAGGCCAGCACCCATCCACCGTCGGGGAGAGAGCCGATGCACAGGGGGCGGAATCCGTTGGGATCCCGAAGGCCGATGATGCGGCCCTGGTCCATGAGGACGAGGGAGAAGGCGCCCTGCCAGGTGGGGGCGACCTGGTGCAGCGCCATCTCCAGGCCGCGGCCGTCGCTGCGTTCGTCGTCTATGGCCCGGGCGAGGTCCTCGGCCATCAGGTCGGAGTCGGTGGTGGCCCCGGTGATCCCGAGGCGGGCGGCGAGCTCGGCGGTGTTGGTCAGGTTGCCGTTGTGGCCGAGAGCGATCGACGTGATCCCGGCCTGGCGATGGACAGGTTGGGCGTTCGCCCACGTATTGGATCCGGTCGTCGAATAGCGCGTGTGGCCGATGCCGAGGTGTCCGTCGAGCCCGGCGAGCGACGACTCCTCGAAGACCTGGGCCACCAACCCGAGATCCTTGTAGACGGTGACCGTCTCGCCGTTGGAGGTGGCGATGCCCGCCGACTCCTGTCCGCGGTGCTGGAGAGCGAACAGTCCGAAGTAGATGAGGTGGGAGACGCGCTGGGTGACCGAGTAAGCCGCAAACACTCCGCAGGCCTCACCGGGCACCTCGCCATCGTAGGCGGCCTCGGCAACTCGGAGGGAGGCCTCGTCGTCTACCGAGTGCCAGCTGCGGCCGTCCTCGCCCCAGGCCGCCCATTCGTCCGGGGTGACCGGCCGGAACGACACGCGGTCGAGAAGGCTCTGCAGCGAGCCGCCGTTCTCCAGCTCCTCCCGGGCAACTTTGGCCAGCGAGGCCGGGTAGAGGGCGCAGGTGACCTGGCGTGTCCCGTGACCGTCGACCGGGACCACAGGCGTGTCTCCGGCCAGGGAGATCAGTCCTGCCAGGGTTTCAGAACGGACGAAGGGGTTGTCCACCGCGACGAGGAGCACCTGGTCGGCGTCGGTCCTCTCCAGGGCGGTGGTCAGTCCGGCCAACGGTCCCAATCCGGGACCCCGGTCACCCCACGTCTCGAAGCCCTCTCGATCCGGGCCCAGCACCACCACCCCGTCACACGCAGTTCCCAGCGTGGTGGCGACCCGGTCGATCATGGTGCGGCCACCCACCGGCACCTCGGCCTTGTCCCGGCCCATGCGGGTGCTCGAACCTCCGGCCAGCACGGCGCCGAGCACGCTCATCGGCCCAGCGCCCCGGGCAAGGCCCCATGCCATGCCTCGGCGAGGGCGGCCACGGCCACGGTCTCGTCGGCGATGGTGAGGCTGTCTCCTCCCATCAGACCGATACGGCGGCCTAGGGCGGGCGGGTCCCAGCCGGGCTCGACCACGGCGACGAATCGGTGGGGGTCCTCGCCGAACAGTTCCGCCGTTTCCGTCACGGTGATGGTGGCGCCGACGCCGGAGGCGATGCAGATCTCGGCGATCGCCACGACCAGGCCCCCGTCGGAGACATCGTGGAGGACGGGCACCAGATGGGCCAGGCGAACCGCCTCGTCCACCACCGCCAGGCCCGTCTCAGTGTTGGCGGATGTCGGGCGGCCCCGGGCGGGGCCCGAGAGGCGCTCCAGGTACGAGCCGGCGAAGTTGTCAGATGGGGCCGGGCCGATCAGCCAGACCTCCATCCCTGCTTCGGCGCGGTCGATACGGGGAGGGCGTGCCGGCACCGGGTCGGCCAGCCCCAGCATCCCGATCACCGGAGTCGGGTTGATGTCGGCGCCGTCGGTCTCGTTGTAGAGCGAGACGTTTCCACCCACCACCGGAACGCTCAGCGCCTCGCAGGCCTCGGAGATCCCGGCGATCGTCTCCGTGAGCTGCCACATGACTTCCGGCTTCTCCGGGTTTCCGAGGTTGAGGTTGTCGACCACGGCCATGGGGCGGGCGCCGGTGACGGCGACGTTGAGGGCCGCCTCCCACACCAGTCTCGCGGCTCCCCGGCGGGGATCGAGGAGACAGAGGCGGCCGTTGCCGTCGGTGGACACCGCCAGCCCCTTGGAAGTCCCTTCGACCCGGATCAGCGAGGCGTCGGCGCCCGGGCCGACCACGGTGTTGAGGAAAAGCATGTGGTCGTACTGCTCGTGGGCCCAAGCCGAGGAACCGACTCCCGGATGGGAGAGGAGGGAGAGGAGGGTGTCCATGACCGGCAGCCCGCCCGGCCGGTACGGATCGGCCCACAGGCCGTTGACCCACCCGGGACGGGCGACAGGGCGGTGGTACTTCGGGGCGAGATCGGCGAGCGATGCGGCCGGGACTTCGGCGACCTCCTCCCCGAGGTGGGTGACCACCAAGCGGTCGTCGGCCCGCACAGTTCCGATCACCGAGGCGTCGATCTCCCAGTGGGCGGCCACCGCCAGCACTTCTTCGACCAGTTCGGGCCGTACGAAGGCGAGCATCCGCTCCTGGGACTCCGACATCAGGATCTCGGGGGCCGTCATTCCCTCCTCGCGGAGGTGGACCCGGTCGAGGTCGACGTCCATCCCCAGTCCGGCGCGCCCCGCCGGCTCGGAGGTGGCGCACGACAGGCCCGCAGCCCCGAGGTCCTGGACTCCCGCCACAAGATCGCGCCGGTAAAGCTCGAGGCAAGCCTCGATCAGCTTCTTCTCCTCGAACGGGTCCCCGACCTGGACGCTGGGCCGTTTGGCGGCGGCGGCATCGTCGAACGATGCAGATGCGAGCACCGACGCACCGCCGATGCCGTCCCGACCAGTGGCGGCCCCCAGGAGGACGGCCACGTTGCCCGGCTCTCCGGCCGTTCCCAGCACCAACTGCTCCTTGCGGAGGATGCCGAGGCACATCACGTTGACGAGCGGGTTCCCCGAGTAGGAGTCGTCGAACTCGATCTCGCCTCCCACGGTGGGAACCCCGACGGCGTTGCCGTAGCCGGCGATCCCGGACACCACACCCTTGAACAGGTAGCGGTTCTTGGGGTCTTCGAGGGAACCGAAGCGGATCTGGTCCCAGAGAGCCACGGGTCGGGCGCCCATCGTGAAGACGTCGCGGATGATGCCGCCCACTCCGGTCGCCGCCCCCTGGTAGGGCTCGACGAACGAGGGATGGTTGTGGCTCTCGATGCGAATCGCGGCCAGCCAGCCGTCGCCGATGTCGACGACGCCGGCATTCTCACCCGGGCCGACGACCACCCAGGCAGCCTTGGTCGGCAACCGTCCGAGGTGGGCGCGGGACGACTTGTAGGAGCAGTGCTCCGACCACATCACTGAGTACATCGCCAGCTCTGCCGGCCTCGGCTCGCGGCCCAGGATCGAGACCACCGACTCGTACTCGGCGTCGGTCATCCCCAGCTGGATGTGAGCGGGGGGCGAGCCGACCGTGGTCACGCCGGGACCGTCGCTCCCAGTGATCGGACGAAGCCCTCGAGCAACACCAGCCCGTCCTCCGATCCCAGCAGGGGGTCGGACGCCCTCTCGGGGTGGGGCATGATTCCGACCACGTTTCCGGGCTCGTTGGCGACGGCGGCCGCACGGTCCTGTGAGCCATTGGGATCGTTGACATAACGGACTGCGACCCGCCCTTCGTTCGACGGGTCGACCCAGTTGCCCTCGTAGGAGTTGAGGGGGATGCGGAGCCTCTGGCCGAGCGTCGCGGCGGCCGTGAGGACGGTTCCGGTGTCGACCACCTCGACGTCAACGAAACGGCAGATGAACGACAGGTCGCGGTTGGCGATCAGCGATCCAGGGAGCATCCCCGCCTCACAGAGGATCTGGAATCCGTTGCAGACCCCGAGGACGGGCTGGCCTGCGGCAGCCATGCGGCGCACCGCCTCCATGATGGGAGAGAGCCCGGCGATGGCGCCCGTGCGGAGGGCGTCGCCGTGGGCAAATCCGCCGGGCAGCACCACTCCGTCGAACCCGTCGAGGTCGGTCTCCCGATGCCACACCAGCTCGGCATCGGTTTCGAGCGTCCTCAGTGCACGGCTGACGTCGTGTTCGCAATTGGATCCGGGGAAGACCACGACCGCGACGCTCATCCCAGTATCTCCACCTCGAAGTCCTCGAGCACAGGGTTGGCGAGAAGCTGACGGCACATTGCGGCCACTCTCTCCCTGACTTCGGCCGGGTTACTCCCGTCCACTTCGAGGTCGATGACCCGGTTCATCCTCACCTCGGTCACCTCTCCGTACCCAAGGTCGTGGAGGGCGCGCAGGACGGTTGAGCCCTCCGGGTCGGCGATCTCGGTCCGCCTGTCGATGGAGACGCGGACCTTCATCGGGCAAGGTAGTCGTCGAACTACTTGCCGGTGATCCGCTCGTAGGCCTCGACGTAGCGCGCTCGGGTCCCGGCGACGATCTCATCCGGCAGGTCCGGGGCGGGCGCGGTCTTGTCCCAGGGCTGGGTCTCCAGCCACTCCCGGACATACTGCTTGTCGTAAGAAGGGATGTCGGAGCCGGGTTGCCACTGATCGGCCGGCCAATAGCGGGACGAGTCCGGTGTGAGGACCTCGTCGATGAGAAGCAGCTCGTCCCCCGCGAAGCCGAACTCGAATTTGGTGTCGGCGAGGATCACCCCGCGCCCGGCGGCGTAGTCGGACGCCCGCTGGTAGATGTCGATGGACCGGCGGCGCAACTCCTCGTAGAGCTCGTCGCCCAGCATGTCCCGTGTGGTCGCCTCGTCGATGTTGACGTCGTGGCCCGACGCCTCCTTGGTGGCGGGCGTGAAGTTCGGCTCCGGAAGCTTGTCGGCGAGCTTCAGCCCGGCAGGAAGGTGTTCGGTCGTCGGCCCGCCCCCATCGCGGTACTCCCGCCATGACGATCCGTACAGATATCCGCGCACGACGCATTCCACGGGGATCACCTCCGCCTTGCGCACCACCATGGCCCGGCCGGAGAGCCACTCGATGTCATTGGCGCTCA
>CAZGWX010000167.1:0-6467 GCA_964529515.1 uncultured Acidimicrobiaceae bacterium | reverse complement strand
CATCCCCCGTCCTTGGGTGACGGGCCGTTGCCGGTCAGGAGCACGCACCCCACGTCGGTGCTCTGACGAGCATGGTCCAGGGTCATGAACAGCTCGTCGACGGTGTGGGGTCGGAACGCGTTGCGGACTTCCGGACGGTCGAAGGCGATGCGAACCACGCCCGCGCTCTTCGCCCGGTGATAGGTGATGTCGGTCAGGTCGAAGCCCGGCACAGGGTCCCAGGCGCTGGCGTCGAAGATCTCGGATACCACGGGCATGGAGGATAAGGGCCAGAATCGGGGCGTGATCGAATGGTTGTCACAGCGCGACCCGGCGTCTCCGTTCCTCGTGTTCGAGGATCGGGTGTGGACCTACGGGGAAACGCTCGCCGAAGTCGAGGCCCAGCTGTCATCGGATTGGCTGATCTTCCAACCGTTGGCGGACCCGAACTCAGTCTTCACGATCCTCGCCGGCTTGAGCGGTCCCGGCCTCACCCTCCTGCCCCCTGGTGACCGTACGGAGCACGGAGTACGGAGTACTTCCCATCCAGGTACCAGGTACCAAGTACCAAGTACGGCGAGCGAAGCTCGCCTGGTCGTCTTCACCTCAGGCTCCACCGGACACCCCCGCGGAGTGCGGCTCACCGCCCGAAACCTCGAGGCGGCGGCCGCCGGCTCGGCGTCCCACCTGGGACACGGACCGGACGATCGCTGGCTGCTTTGCCTCCCGCTTCATCATGTCGCCGGAATCTCCATCCTGGTGCGTTCGGCGTATGCCGGGGGCTCGGTTGCGATGACGCCCGGGTTCACACCGGAGTCGACGGCCCGGGTCATGCGGTCGGGCGTGACCATGGTGTCGATGGTCCCCACCATGCTGGCCCGGACCCTGGGTGTCGATGGCGGGCCGTACGAGGGGCTCCGAGCCGTGATTCTCGGCGGCGGCCCCATTCCCGACGGCCTGCTCGAGCAGGCGGCGGCCGCCGGGGTCCCGGCACTGCCCAGCTATGGCATGACCGAGACCTTCGGGCAGGTGGCCACGCTCCTGCCGGGTTCGCCACCTGCACGACGAGCCCATCCGTTGCCGGGGATCGAGCTCCGCATCGACTCCGAAGGGCGGATCGCGGTCGCCGGCGACCAGGTGTCGCCCGGCTACCTGGGGGAGCCCGACCGCTCCGATAGCTGGCTGGTGACCAACGACCGGGGCGAGATCGACGAAGAAGGGGCGGTGCGCGTGTTCGGGCGGATGGACTCGGCGATCGTCTCCGGAGGAGAGAACGTCGACCCGATCAGAGTGGAGCTCGTTCTGGCCGCCCATCCCGAGGTCGACGAAGCGGTCGTGGTGGGTGTTCCTGACGACGAGTGGGGTGCGATAGCGGTCTGCCTCTACACCGGTGAGGCCGATGGAGCTGATCTGGCGGCGTGGCTGCGAGAGCGGATCCCCGGCCACCACGTCCCCCGCCGGTGGATCAGGGTGAACGCACTTCCGGCCACGCCATTGGGGAAACCCGACCGGGTTGCGGCGGCTCGGTTAGCCCGCAGGGCGTGAACGGGTCTGCTCCTCTTTGCGTAGACCCCACACCGAGATCGCCAGCGCCACCACGATGATCACGGCTGCGACGCCGAGTGCAGTGTGCATGCCGGCCACCTGTGCTGCCGCGGGAGCGTCCGATGCGCCGCCCTCGGGCAGGACACCGCCGAGGTTGGCGGCCACGCTGGCGGCCCAGACCGAGCCGAGCACGGCGACGCCGGTGGTGACTCCGAGGAGCCGGGTCAGGGTGAGTATTCCGCCGCCCACCCCCATGTACGAGGGCGGCACCGAGCCCATGATCGCCGAGTTGTTGGGGGACTGGAACACTCCGAGGCCCAGACCCAGCGGGATGGCGAAGAGGAGGAACTTCAACGCGGTGGTCTCGGTGTCGAAGGTCCGGAACACGAGGAATGCCACCAACACCACGCTGAGGCCGATGACGGTCAGCTTGCGAATTCCGATCCGGTCGGAGAGGGAGCCGGCGATGGGGGACACGACGCCCATCGTGAACGGAGCGATGCCCAGGAGCAGCCCGACCACTCCGACGGGGTACCCGAGCACCCCCTGGAGGTAGAACGGCATGAGCAGAAACGTGCACGAGAGGCACACGAAGGCCAGGAAGCCCGACACCACGCTCACGGTCAGCATCGGGCTTCGGAACAGCCGGAGCTGGATCATGGGGGATTCGCTGCGCAGTTCGACCGCGACGAACGCCATCGCGCAGATCGCAAAGCCCGCGAACGCAGCGATGATCATCGGCGATCCGTAACCGGCGGTCTGGCCGAGGGTGAGGGCTGCCGACAGCAGCAGCAGAGACAGGCTGAGGAGCACGGTCCCGGCGACGTCGAACTTCTGACCGGGCAGCGGCCGAGTCTTGGGCACGTTCCGGGTCGCAAGCCAGGTCCCGATGATCCCGATGGGGATGTTGACGAGGAAGATCGGCCGCCATCCCCATCCGGAGATGATCAGTCCACCGACGGCCGGCCCGGTGACCACCCCGATCGACACGGCGGAGCCGACCCAGCCCAGTGCCTTACCGCGCTCGGAGGGGGGAAAAGCTTCGACGAGGATTGCGGTTCCGAGGGCAATGACCAGGACCGAGCCGAGTGCCTGCAGCACCCGGAACACGATAAGCCAGCCGACAGTGGGGGCCAGACCGCAGAGGGCGGAAGCGACGGTGAAGATGGCGAAGCCGGCGACATAGAGGTTCTTCTTCCCCTTGACGTCGGCCAGCCGCCCCATTCCGAGTGTCAGGGTGGCGTTGGTGAGCAGGTACGCCAGCGACACCCACTGGATGACGTCGAACGTGGTGTCCAGGCTCTCCACGAGCGTCGGGAAGGAGACGTTGACGATCGAAGAGTCGATCGTGGCGAGGAGGACGCCGGCGACCACGGCCACCATGACGTACCACTTCCGGCTGTAGTCCACCGGTGCGCTGGTCTGAGGGAAGGCCTCGGCGCTCACAGGCGCTTGGCCACTAACAGACCTTCCCGCATGGGCGTTGCCGTTGCCAGGAAATCCGGGTCGCCTGCCACGAGGCGGTTGAACTCGTCGGTGCCGTAGCCCTCATCGATCCAACCGGCGCCGGTGCCGTACACGTTGTCTGCCACGAGCAGTGAGCCTGGGGCCATGAGGGGCTTGACCAGGCGGAAATAGTCGGGGTACTCGCTCTTGACGGCGTCGATGAAGACGAAGTCCACCGACTCCGGCCCGAGCTCTTCGGCGAGGTTTGGGAGCACCTCCAGAGCCGCTCCGAGCCTCACTTCGACATTGTCGGCGATCCCCGCCCGGGTGAACTCCGCCGCAGCGAACTCGGCGTGATGTGGTTCGTACTCGACGGTGATCAATCGACCGTCAGAGGCAAGCCCACGGGCGATCCAGATGCCGGAGTAGCCGCCGAGTGTGCCCAGCTCCAGGGCGATGCGGCCGCGGGTGGAACCGGCGAGGATCTGCAGCAGCCGTCCCACATCGGCACTGACGGCGATGTCGGGAAGGCCGACGGCCACGGCCCGCTCCATGAGGGTCGCAAGCTGGTCGTCGGTATCATCGAAGACTTCGCGGGCATAGCGGCCCAGCCAGTCCCAGCGCTCCGGTGTCATTCGGGCCATCAGACGAGAATAGGTTCGTTCAGTCGTCAGCTGGTCGACGCCGGTGCCGCTTGGTCTCGGAGCGGGTTTGCTTGTCCCGGCGGCGCTTCTCTCTCGATGCCCGGGTCGGCTTGGTCCTCTTCCGCTTCCTCCGCACGATCAGCGCCCCGGACAGGGTTGTCGCCATGCGCTCCCGGGCGATCCGGCGGTTTCTCGCCTGCGAGCGGCTGTCGGCGGCTGTCACCTGAACCACGGGACCGAGTCGTGCCGTGATCAAGTCCTTGGCCTCGTCAGGCAATGAGGATGCTCCGACGTCGAAGCGGAGGACGACCGCGGTCTCGGATCGATTGGCGTGCTGGCCGCCAGGCCCTCCCGAAGTCTCGAACCGCTCCTCGAGCTCCTCCCCATCGATCAGGTAGTCCCCGACCTCGAGAGGGTCCATGATTTCCCTCAGGAGCCTTCGTAGTACTCGGTGCCGAGGTGAGTGATGAGCTCCTCGCCCATCATGTGACGCAGGTTGTTGTGCAGCTTCGAAGTCTGCACGAACAGGTCGTGCTCGGGATCGAGTCCCGCGGCCGTGTGGGGGCTCTTGAAGTAGAACGACAGCCACTCCTGGATCCCCGACTTCCCGGCGCGGGCGGCGAGGTCCATGAAGAGGGCGAGGTCGAGGACGATCGGCGCGGCCAGGATCGAGTCCTTGCAGAGGAAGTCAACCTTGATCTGCATCTTGTACCCGAGCCACCCGAAGATGTCGATGTTGTCCCACCCCTCCTTGTCGTCACCCTTCGGGGGGTAGTAGTTGATGCGGACCTTGTGATAGAGGTCTTTGTAGAGCTCGGGGTAGAGGTCAGGCTGGAGGATGGTCTCGAGCACACCCAGCTTCGACACCTCCTTGGAGCGGAAGCTGTCGGGGTCGTCGAGCACCTCGCCATCCCGGTTGCCGAGGATGTTCGTGGAGAACCACCCGTTGATCCCGAGCATCCTTGCCTTGAGACCCGGGGCGATGATCGTCTTCATCAAGGTCTGGCCGGTCTTGAAGTCCTTGCCGGCGATCGGAACGCCCTCGCGCGACGCCAGCTGTTCCATGGCGGGGAAGTCGACGGCCAGGTTTGGGGAGCCGTTGGCGAATGGGACTCCCATCCGAAGCAGCGCGTATGCGTAGATCTGCGACGGGGTGATCGCCTGGTCGTCACGCTTGAGGCCGTCCTCGAAGTCGTCGAGGTCCATGTGGACCGCGGATGGCTCCTCGTATGCCTCGGTGGACCCGCACCACACGGCGACGAGGCGCTCGACTCCCTTGTCGGCGCGGAACCGGTCGATGTCCTCCATCAAAGACTCGGCCCGGTCCATGTACGACCCGCCCTCCTTGACATGGTCCACGCCGGGAAGGTTCTTCACCCAGCGGGACGAGAAGACCGCCGTCATGGGCACGATCGAGCGGAGCTCGTCTCCGATTCCCTCGATGTGGCGAGGGTCGAGGACACCCGCCTTCATCGCCGCCGTGTAGGCGTCGTCCGAGAAGGCGTCCCACCCGCCGAACTCAAGGTCTTCGAGTTTGGCCAGGGGAGCGAACTCGTTGATCAGGGGATTGCGTCCCTCGGTCCGTTTACCGAGCCGGATCCGTCCCATCTGGGTGAGGGAGCCGAACGGCTCGGCGTATCCCTTTCGTGCGGCGAGGACCCCGGCGTAGAAGGTCGTGGCGACAGCGCCCATACCGGGGGTGAGGATTCCGAGCTTTCCGGTGGCAGGAGAGATGGGGGAAGGGGTGGTCATTCGAACTGTGACGTTATCCCATCGGTTCGAAGGGCGGGAATTTGGGTCTGGCGTAAGAAGGCCTCTTGTCCTAGCCTGCCCCGGACAAAGGGTGGGGACCCGGTCTGTCTCCGCTCGCACCAGGCTCATCATGCTTGCTCGATTCGCATCCCTCACCCTCGCGCTCGTGATCGTGTTCGGGTTTCTCCCTCCGGGAGAGGCCTGGGCCGCCTCCGACGACTTCCAGCTCCACTTCCCCCAGGATGTGGAGATCACCGCCTTCAGCAACAGCTGGCACGCCCCCCGCTCGGGCGGCCGCCAGCACAAGGGGACCGACCTGATGGCACCCAAGCACACCGGGGTCTACGCAGCCGCAGACGGCATGGTGTTGCGGGTCGTCAAGAGCAAGAATGCCGGGCGCTATGTGGCGATCGCCCACGTCGACGGCTGGGAGACGTACTACATGCACCTCAACAACGACACCCCCGGCACGAACGACGGAGGGGCGCCGTGGTTCATCACCGTGGCCGACGGCGTCTACGAAGGAGCCGAGGTGAAAGCTGGGCAGTTGCTCGGCTGGGTTGGCGACTCCGGTAACGCCGAGGGTGGCGCATCCCACACCCATTTCGAGCTGCACAGGAAGGGAAGGGCCATCAATCCTTACCCGTACCTGATGGCGGCTGTGGAGAGGGCCCTCGCCGCCCCCGAAGTCCACACGATCGCAGTCGCTCAGATTCGCTGAGCTTCGTCCAGGGCTGTCACTGTGGCCGCGACATCACCCTCTGCGGATATGGCGGCCACTTCGGCCACCCTGGTCTGGGGCGGCACGTCGGCTCCCACCCAGATGACCCGGTGCACCCGCGCGGTGGCGACGGCACGGGCCCAGCTCTCGAGGACTGAGACGGCGTCGGCGGCGAAGGAGCGCTCCCTCTCGTCGGAGGCCGCCTCTGCGACCAGAACCGCAGAGAAGCAGCCCCAGGTGGCCATCTCGACGTGGGACTCGTCGGAGACGTCGCCGAGTGCGACTTTGAGGCCGGCGGCGCGTAGGCGTGCGGCCTCGTCGGGATCGGTAACGAAGACCCGCACCTCACCCTCTCTCCTCACCCCGTCGAGGATGAGCCG
>CAZGWX010000166.1:0-4841 GCA_964529515.1 uncultured Acidimicrobiaceae bacterium | reverse complement strand
GGTGCTCCCGGGTTCGCCGCGAGGCGGCGCTGGGAGCCGATGGATGATTCTATGGCACCACGGGGATTAGTGACAAATCAAATGGACTTCACCCCCATTCATGGGGGAGAACCCCGAGCAGCGAGGGCGAGGGGGTGAGTTCCCAAGTCCAGTACGGCCTGACGCGCAGGAGTTCCCGCGGTGTGGAACCGACCCCCTACCCGCAAGCGGGTCCATTCCCCCATCTGACGATGGGGACACATAATGAATCAGTGCTCATCGGGTGGCGACGGCTCCGGCGGCCGGGGGGCCGGTGCTCCAGACGAAGACGTCTGACGCGCCTCAGGGCCCTGCTGGCCGCGTCGTTGTAGTTGGTCGCGGCAGGGTTGTCGTCGTTGTTGTGGTTGGGGTGGTCGTCGTCGTGGGGGGGGGGGGTGGCGAAGTAGTGGTCGTCGGAGTCGTGGGGAGCGTCGTCGGTGTCCCACCCGTGGTCGGAGGCAGGGTGGGAGCACTCGTGCCGGGTGGTGTGGTCGGTACCGTTGGCGACGTCGGTGAGGGGAGCGTGGTCGGTGTCCCGCCCCGTCGGAGTCGCACTGTGACGGTGGTCGTGCCCAGGGGCACGGTCGTGGTGGCGTTGACCACTACCACGGACTGGTTCTCCGGGGTCGGCGCTGTCGACGAGGTCGGCGACACCTGCCCGGAGAACGACGGGTCGGAGTCCTCGACCACCGGGGCGCGCTGAGCCGGTCGAGCACGTCGCCGAGCCACGGCAGGGCTGCCGCGACGCCAAAGCCGATACCCAGGAAGATGGCGGCGACGCCCAGACCGCGCATGAGACCGGTCGTCGGGAAAGGCCGCCGGTGCCGGCGTGCACTCCGGCGCGGCTTGGAGGTAGGCGCGGTCGATCGAAGTTGCTCCGCCACCTTCCTGGCGAGGGACTGCGGGTCTAAGTCCTGACCCTGGGGATCGACGGGCTCTGGCATGCCCCCGCGTACCTCCGACTAACGCAACGGTGCGTGGACACACGCAGAGTCGCAGCAGTGGGTCGCAGTGTCAATAGGGAGAGTTTGGCCACGCGGAGGGATGTGCGTCCCTCTGCGTGGCCAACTGACTACTCCTCTTCGTCGGACGAACTGGAGTTGCCGAGGTTCGCCAGCCACTCGGCCGGGTCCTCGGGCAGGTCGTCGTCCTCGACGCTTCGCACGCCCTCGGCGAGGAAGCCACCAAGACTGGCAACGGTGGTCGCGCCAGGCAGGGACGGCTGCAGCTGCTGGTACTCCCTGGCGCCGGTGCCGGCCGGGATCAGCTTGCCGATGATGACGTTCTCCTTCAGGCCCCGCATGAAGTCGGAGCGAGACTGGATGGCGGCATCGGTGAGAACCCTGGTGGTCTCCTGGAAGGAGGCCGCCGACAGCCACGAGTCGGTGGCCAGCGACGCCTTGGTGATCCCCATCAGCTGGGGACGCCCCTCGGCGGGCTGCTTGCCGGCTCCGACCAGCTCGCGGTTCCGGTCCTTGAAGACCTGCTCATCGACGAGAGCGGCGGGCAGGAAGTCGGAGTCGTGGGGCGACACGATGAGGACCCTGCGCAGCATCTGCCGCACGATCATCTCGATGTGCTTGTCGTGGATCTCAACACCCTGCGACTTGTACACCTCCTGCACCTGGTCGACCAGGTACTGCTGTGCGGAGCGGACGCCACGGATCTCGAGGACCTCCTTGGGGTCGTGCGGGCCCTCGGTGAGAGCCTCGCCGGCCGCCACCACGTCGCCGTCGGCAAACCGCGGACGGGCGAGACGAGAGATTGGGTAACTGACCTCGCCGTCGGAAGAGTCGATGACGACACGCCGCCCCTCCTCATCCTCGACGACACGGGCGGGCCCACTCACCTCGGTGAGGACGGCCTTGCCCTTCGGGGTCCGAGCCTCGAACAGCTCGACGACACGGGGCAGACCGTGCGTGATGTCCTCGCCGGCAACGCCACCGGTGTGGAAGGTGCGCATGGTGAGCTGGGTCCCCGGCTCACCGATCGACTGCGCGGCCATGATCCCGACCGCCTCGCCGATCTCGACCATCTTGCCCGTGGCAAGAGAGAGGCCGTAGCAGGTCTGGCACACACCACCGCGGGTGTCACACGTGAGGGGCGAGCGCACCCGGACCATCTCCACGTTGGCCGTGGCCACCGCGTGCAGTTCCTTGACCCCGATCATCGTGCCGGCGCGCAGTTTCTCCCCGTCGACGGTGGAGACCAGCGTGCGGTCCTCCTTGACGTCGTCGGCGAGTGCGCGGCCGAAGATGCGTGACCGCAGGTTGCGGATCTTGTTGCCCCGCTCGTCGACCACCTGGATCGGGATGCCCCGATCGGTCTCGCAGTCGACCTCGAGAACGATCATCTCCTGGGAGACGTCGACCAGACGCCGGGTCAGGTAACCGGAGTCGGCCGTCCGCAACGCGGTGTCGGCCAGTCCCTTGCGGGCGCCGTGAGTGGAGATGAAGTACTCCAGAACCGAGAGGCCCTCGCGGAAGTTCGCGATGATCGGCCGGGGAATGATCTCGCCCTTGGGGTTGGCGACGAGCCCGCGCATGCCGGCGATCTGACGCAGCTGCATCATGTTCCCGCGGGCACCGGAGCCGACCATCATGTCGAGGGCGTTGAACTTCTCTTCCTTGAGGCTGCGCTTCATCGACTCGGTGACGCGCTCCGTCGCCTCGTTCCAGATCTCGATCAGCTCCTGACGCCGCTCGTCGTCGGTGACCACGCCCTTGGCGAAGAGGTTTTGCACCTTCTCCGCCCGCTCCTCGTACTCGGCGAGGATCTCGGCCTTGTCGGCCGGGGTGCGAACGTCGTCCAGGGCGATCGTGAGACCGGCCCGCGTGGCGTAACGAAACCCGAGGTCCTTGATGTTGTCGAGAGTCTCGGCCACCGCCGACCTCGGATACCGGTCGATGATGTTCTCGATCAGTCCCCGGATGTCCGACTTGATGACCACGCCGTTGATGTACGGGAAGCCGTCCGGGAACGCCTCGTTGAGGATGAGGCGGCCCAAGGTGGTCTCGATGAGCTCGCTGCCGTCGAACAGCTCGTCGCCGATGAGGCGGCGCACGGCCGGGTCGAGGGCCTTATGGACCTCGGGGTCGCCCGCCATCTCACCGAGACGAATCTTGATCGGGGCATGCAGCGACAGGTCGCCCATCTCGTGGGCCATCAGCGCCTCGCTCATGCTGGAGTAGGAGCGGCCCGCCCCGGATGCGTCTTCGACGATCTCGGACAGGTAGTAGATGCCGATGACCATGTCCTGCGACGGCGTCACGATCGGCCGGCCCGAGGCCGGCGAGAGCACGTTGTTCGTCGACATCATGAGTACCCGTGCCTCCGCCTGGGCCTCGGCCGAGAGCGGGAGGTGGACGGCCATCTGGTCGCCGTCGAAGTCGGCGTTGAACGCCTCACAGACGAGGGGGTGGATCTGGATGGCCTTACCCTCGACGAGCACGGGCTCGAAGGCCTGGATCCCGAGACGATGCAGCGTGGGCGCACGGTTGAGGAGCACCGGGTGCTCCTGGATGACTTCGGAGAGGACGTCCCACACCTGTGGGCGCTGCCGCTCGACCATGCGCTTGGCCGCCTTGATGTTCTGGGCCAGATCGAGGTCGACCAGGCGCTTCATCACGAACGGCTTGAACAGCTCCAGGGCCATGATCTTGGGAAGTCCGCACTGGTGGAGCTTCAGGTTCGGGCCGACCACGATGACCGAACGGCCGGAGTAGTCGACGCGCTTGCCGAGCAGGTTCTGGCGGAACCGGCCCTGCTTGCCCTTGAGCATGTCGGAGAGCGACTTCAGGGCTCGGTTGCCCTGGCCCGTGACGGCGCGGCCCCGGCGGCCGTTGTCGAACAGTGCGTCGACGGCCTCTTGGAGCATGCGCTTCTCGTTGTTGACGATGATCTCGGGAGCGCCGAGGTCCAACAGTCTCTTGAGACGGTTGTTGCGGTTGATCACGCGTCGATACAGGTCGTTGAGGTCGGAGGTGGCGAACCGCCCGCCATCGAGCTGGACCATCGGGCGGAGGTCCGGTGGGATCACCGGGACCGTCTCGAGGATCATGTCCACGGCGCGGTTCTTGCCCTCCCAGAACGGCTTGACGACCTTCATGCGCTGGGTCGCCCGCTGACGCTTCTGCTGGGACCCACCGTTGAGGTCGGTCTCGAGACGGTCCATCTCGGCGTCGAGATCGAGGGTGGTGAGCAGGGCCCTGATGGCCTCGGCTCCCATGCCGCCCTCGAAGTAGTCGGCGTAGCGGAACCAGATCTCGCGCCACAGCTGCTCGGACTCGACCAGCTGCTTGGGAGCGAGCGTGCGGAAGGTATCGAAGGCGTCCTCGATCAGCTCGATCTCGCGATCGGACCGGTCCTGGCGGTCCTTGATCTCGCGCTCGACCTCCTTGCGGCGGGCGTTGATCTCCTGGCTCTTGGCGCCACCCTCCTCCATGCGCGCCAGCTCGTCCTCGAGCATCTCGAGGCGATTGGCATTCCAGTCAGAGAACTCGGCCCTGACCACCTCGATCTCCTCGCGCATCGACTGCTCGAGCTCGGGGAGGTCCTTCTGGCGGCGCTCGTCGTCGACGGAGGTGATGATGTAGCTGGCGAAGTAGATGACCTTCTCCAGCTCCTTCGGCGACATGTCGAGGAGATAGCCGAGACGGCTCGGCACGCCCTTGAAAAACCAAATGTGGGTGACCGGCGCGGCCAATTCGATGTGGCCCATCCGCTCGCGGCGAACCTTGGCGCGGGTGACCTCCACACCGCACCGCTCACAGATGATCCCCTTGTACCGGATCCTCTTGTACTTCCCGCAGTAGCACTCCCAG
>CAZGWX010000165.1:0-4552 GCA_964529515.1 uncultured Acidimicrobiaceae bacterium | reverse complement strand
GCTGGCCATCCCGTCGGTGATTTTCGGCCTGCTCAACATCCCCGGCGTCGAGTGGCCGGTGATCGGGAACTTCACCAACTGGCTGGGCGTGCGCGGCGTGGGAATGGGCGACCACCACGCCGAGTCGATCGACTTCATACTGGCCGGGATCGGACTCGTGGCGGCGATCGCCGGCCTGGTTCTCGGGTGGATGATCTTCGGCCCCGATCGCGACACTCAGCGGGCCCGCGACCGCTTCGAGGTGCCGCTGCTGTACCCGTTGTTGAGACGCAAGTACTACCTGGACGACCTGTCCGACGGGGTCACCGCGGTCACGATGGGTCCGATCGCCCGGTTCGTCAACTGGACCAACACGTACATCTTCGACGGCATCGTCAACGCCGCGGGTGGCCTCAGCATGCTGCTGGGCCGCTTCGTCTACAACCGCGTCGACCAGAGAGGCGTCGACGGGATCATCCATGGTCTGACCGCAGCCACCGACGGGGCCGGCACGGTCATGCGAAGGTGGCAGTCGGGTCGCATCCAGCAGTACGCCGCGGCCTTTGTCGGCGGGGCGATCGTGCTGGTGGCAGTGTTCATGTTCGTGTTATAGAGAGTGATGGAGGAGAGGCCTTCAAATGGACTGGTTCGATAACTGGGCGCTGACACTGGTTGTCTTCGTGCCCTTGGTCGGGGCATTGGTGCTCGGCCTGATCCCGAAGGAGAAAGAGACCGCCATCAAGGGCGTGGGCCTGGCGAGCGCGGCGATCGCGTTCCTCGTCAGCCTCGGCGTCATCGTCGGCTTCGACTTCGGGGCGCGCGGTTACAACTCGTATCAGTTCGAGATCGATCTGCCCTGGATCGGTGCGATCAACGCCAACTACCACCTTGGTGTGGACGGGATCAGCCTTCCTCTCCTCGTCCTGTCCACCTTCCTGGTGCTGCTGTGCGTGATCTACTCCTGGAACCACTGGGACGAGCCGAAGAACCCGAAGGCATTCCTGGTCCTCATGCTCATCCTCGCCACCGGCATGAACGGCACATTCGTCGCCCTCGACCTGGTGCTGTTCTTCATCTTCTTCGAGCTGGTCCTACTCCCCATGTACTTCATGATCGGCGTGTGGGGCGACCGCACGATGCGGAAGATCCCGGGTTTCAAGCGCCAGTACGAGACACGGCTCTACGCGGCGATCAAGTTCTTCATCTTCACTCTGTTCGGATCGGCGTTCATGCTGTTGGGGTTCCTGGCCCTTTATCTGCGGTCTGGGGAGTTTCTCGCTGAACGCACCTTCGACATCACCGCCCTGACCGACCTCGGTGCCACCGGGGCGTTCACGGGCACCTTCGCACTCCTGGTGTTCGGGGGACTGTTCCTCGGGTTCGCCGTCAAGGTCCCCATGTGGCCCCTTCACACCTGGTTGCCCGATGCCCACACGGCCGCACCCACCGTCGGCTCCGTCCTGCTGGCGGCGGTCATGCTGAAGCTCGGCGGCTACGGCTTCATCCGCATCTCGCTGCCAATTCTCCCCGACGAGGCCCGTCGCTGGGCTCCGGCGCTGGCGATCCTGGCAGTGATTGGGATCATCTACGGCTCCCTCGCCTGTCTCGCCCAGACGGACATGAAGCGCCTCATCGCCTTCTCCTCCGTGGGTCACATGGGCTTCGTCATGCTCGGCATCTCCACCCTCACCGACGTCGGAATCAACGCCGCGGTGATCGGCATGGTCGCCCACGGTCTCATCACCGGCCTGCTCTTCTTCCTGGCCGGGTCGATTGCCCACCGGTATCACACGAGGGAGATGGAGCGCCTCGGCGGCAACATGAAGCTGATGCCCATCCTGGGCGGCATTCTGGCCTTCACGGCCATGGCTTCACTCGGCTTGCCCGGTCTGGCCGGCTTCTGGGGTGAGTTCATGTCGCTCGTGGCGTCGTACAGCCCGCTGGAGGGGCTGTCGCTCGGCGTGTTCCGCACCGCGATGGTCGGTGGAGCCATCGGCACCGTTCTCACCGCCGGATACATGCTGATGCTCCTGCAGAAGGTCAACCTCGGCGAGCCGTCGGCGGAGTGGGACGGCAAGGAGTTTCACGACGTCGACCGCTTCGAGGCCATGGCCTGGATCCCCATAGTCATCCTCGTGGTGGTCATTGGCCTCTACCCGAAGGTGATCTTCAACGCAACGACCGACACCATCACCTCGATGGTCGAGATGGTCTTCAGCGCAAGCTCAACGG
Source organism: uncultured Acidimicrobiaceae bacterium (assembly GCA_964529515.1). Taxonomy (GTDB): domain Bacteria; phylum Actinomycetota; class Acidimicrobiia; order Spongiisociales; family ZC4RG35; genus ZC4RG35. Next base: position 2,341 of record CAZGWX010000165.1, on the reverse strand, counting down.
TGTCCCTGGGTGGATAGATGACCGACCTGCACGTCGACTGGCTGGCGCTCTCCCCCGAACTCGTGGTGGTGGGGACGCTGCTCGTCGTGCTCGCCCTCGATCTGTTCCTGCCGCGGCACCTCAAGTACTGGACGGCCACGGTGGCTGTCGCCGGAACTGCCCTCGCGTTGCTGCCACTGGCGGCGATGGCGCTCGACGGGTCCACCAGGACCATGTTCGAAGGGTCGTTTGTGGTCGACGACTTCGCCCTGGTCCTCAAGGGACTGTTCCTGATCGCCGGCTACGTGGTGTTCCTCATGTCACACCACTACATCGAGTCCGAGCGCTACTACCAGGGCGAGTACTACCTGTTGCTGCTGGCTTCGATCCTCGGTTCGCTGGTCATGGCCTCGGCACGCGACCTGATCATCCTTTTCGTCGGCATCGAGCTCACCACCGGCCCGCTCTACATGCTGGCCGGCTGGCGCAAGGGCGACGTGAAGTCCAACGAGGCTTCGATGAAGTACTTCATCCTTGGAGTCCTTTCCACCGCGGTGATGCTGTACGGGATGTCACTGATATTCGGGCTCACCGGTCACGTCACCTTCGCCGGGATCGCCGAGGCGACCGCCGGGAGAGCCGACGAGCCGCTCCTGATCATGGCGGTGCTGTTCATGATCGTGGGGTTCGGCTTCAAGATCTCGGCCGTGCCTTTCCACTTCTGGGCTCCGGACACCTACGAGGGCGCACCCACACCGGTGACCGCCTACCTGTCGGTGAACTCGAAGGCAGCAGGGTTCGTGGCGATGCTGATCGTGCTCTACCTGGCACTGCCCGACCTGTCGGAGATCTGGGCGCCAGCCCTCTGGATTCTGGCCGCCTTGTCGATGACGCTCGGCAACTTGTCGGCTCTGCGTCAGACCAACATCGTGCGACTCCTGGCCTACTCGTCGATCGCGCAGGCAGGCTTCATGATGGTCCCGTTCGCGGCTGCGGCCGTGGCCGGAGCCGACCTCGAGGAGGCCTTCGCCGCCACCGTGATCTACATGGTGATCTACGCCATCATGAACCTGGGAGCGTTCGCCGTCGTCATCGCCGGCGCTCGCATCACCAATTCCGGCGAGATCCCAGCCTGGGCCGGTCTGGGTCGGATCGATCCGCGGGTGGGTCTGATGACCCTGATCTTCTTCTTCTCCCTCGCCGGGATCCCGCCGCTGGCGGGCTGGTTCGCCAAGTTCGTCATGTTCCGGTCGGTCATCATCGCCGGAGGCACGGCCACCGTGGTTTTGGCGATCATCGCCGCGGTGAACGCGGTCATCTCCCTCTACTACTACGCCCGTGTCGTGAAGACCGTGTGGATGGACGACGCGACCGACCTCGTCGGCGCCGAGGTCACGGCCCCGGCCGGCTCACTCCGACTGGCGCTCGGGGTGGTCGTGGTGCTCACCGTGGTCATCGGGTTCTATCCGGCAGCGGCGACCTTCGTGGGCGAAGCCTCCCGGGTCCTCGCCGCCGGGGGTTAAAGCTCCGCCGCGGAGCCGGTAACTCTCGGCCCCAAGTGTCCTGACTGCCTACCGCGAGGACGACCAGAGTTCGATCCGGCGCGATACTCCGAACGTTGCCAGTGCCAGGACCGTGCCGCCGATATACCAAATCACCGCGGATGGTTCGTCTTGTGGGTTGATTCCGTCCCACCAAGGGTTGACGCGGGCCGGCAGAATCAGCGTTACGACAAACAGCGCCGCCAGTGCCACAGCAGCCACCGTCGTGAATCCCGGGATACCCGTTCTCCAGCCGATCGTAGCTAGGAGAACTGCCATCAAGCAGACGACTGCGGCCTCGGTGACCAGGCGCCATGTGCTCTCGACACCGCTAACGAGAAGGGTGGCAGCCAACGTCGTCGTCCATACCGACAGGATCGAAGCCAGTCTGGCGCCCAACCGCATGATGGTGGGTGTCGGCAATGCAGCCGTGGACTCACCTTCGAAGTCTTCCAGCGCGAGGAGCACACCAATGGCGGCAGCGACCATCGCGAATCTGATGAGAGTCCCTCGAGTCGCCAGACCTTGTTCTGCGCTCTTCGAAAGGACGCCGAAGCCGATTGCGACCGCGAACGCCGTGGTGGCTGACCTCCAGTCAGTCACTCTCGCCTCAACGAGAGCTATCTGAATCATTGACAACGGGGTATCCGGCCACCGCGAGCTGGCCGGATGTCAGCAACCTGGAGGTCAAACCACGCTGCCAGGTCGGCCAGGCTGGTTTCGGGCTTCATAAGCTCGTTCCAGTGTTCAGTCAATACCGAGGTCACGGTCTCTTGCCCTTCGCTAGCCAACGCCAACGCCAGGGCGTGCATCGCGCCGCG
>CAZGWX010000164.1:0-9154 GCA_964529515.1 uncultured Acidimicrobiaceae bacterium | reverse complement strand
ATCCGATCGAAAGCCTGTTCACCGGCGTCGATGCCCGCTACTGTCAGAACACATGTTCGTGCTTGGGATCGACCCAGGGTTGTCGGTGACCGGATACGGCCTGGTGGAGGGGACGCAGCCACCGCGTGCGGTCAAGGCCGGCGTGATCCGGACCGACCGAGCGCTGGCCACCCCGAAACGTCTCCTCGAACTCCACAACAGCCTTGTCGACCTGCTCGAAGAGACCCGCCCCGAGGCCGTCGCCATGGAGACCCTCTTCACCAACCGGAACCTGCAGACGGCCACCTCGGTCGGGCGTGCCTCAGGGGTTGTTCTCCTGGCCGCGGCTCGTGCGGGCGTCCCCGTCAATGAATATGTGCCCACCGCGGTGAAATCAGCCGTCACCGGAGACGGTTCGGCCGACAAGGCCCAGGTGCAGGCCATGGTCGCCCGTCTGCTCCGTCTCGCCACCCCACCGTCACCCGCGGATGCGGCCGACGCCCTGGCCATCGCCCTCTGCCACCTCCGGGTGGCGCCAATCGGGGCCGCACGATGATCGGTCGCCTGCGCGGCATCGTGGTCTCCACCCGTGACGGGAGCCTGTGCGTCGAGGTCGGGGGAGTGGGTTATGAGGTGCGGATGACTCCAAAGGACCTGGTGACCCTCCCGGGCGTCGGAGAGGAGATCGTTGTCCACACTCACACGCACGTCCGCGAGGAGGAGATCAGCCTCTACGGGTTCGCCTCCGAGCATGACCGCGACCTGTTCCGCATCCTCAACACCGCAAGCGGCGTTGGGCCCAAAGTCGCCATGGGCATTCTCGGCTCCATGACCTCGCCCGACGTAATCCGAGCGATCGTTTCGGACGACCCCGACGCCCTCACTGTGGCCCCCGGAGTCGGCAAGAGGGGAGCGCAAAAGATCGTGCTCGAGCTGGCACCGAAGCTGGCCGGGCGGGCCGTGGAGACCGGCACAGGCAGTGACCTCGCTTCGGTGCGGTCGGCACTCGAAGGGCTCGGCTACTCGACGCCCGAGATCAACGAGGTCATCGGCGATATCGACCCCGACGAGCCGCTCTCGACCCAAATTCGGACCGCCCTCCAGAGTCTCGGCAGGAAGAGGTAGCCGTGCGAGAGGACAGCCTGCTCAACCCCACCATCGAGGACGACACCGAGCTGACCCTCCGGCCAAGGAGCCTCGACGAGTTCATCGGGCAGGAAAAGGTCAAGAACCGGCTGCGGATCTCCCTCGAGGCCGCGGTCCAGGAGAACCGTCCGCTCGATCACATCCTTCTCTCCGGTCCGCCGGGGCTGGGCAAGACAACTTTGGCTGCGATCGTCGCGGCCGAGAAAGGCGTCTCGCTCCGGGTCACCTCGGGTCCCGCCCTGGAACGCCCCGGTGACCTCGCGGCCATCCTCTCCAACCTCAATCATCAGGATGTCTTCTTCATCGACGAGATCCACCGTCTGCCGAGGGCGGTCGAGGAGGTTCTCTATCCGGCCATGGAGGATTTCCAGCTCGACGTCGTCCTCGGCAAAGGTCCCACCGCGCAGTCGATCCGGATCGACCTGCCGCGATTCACCCTCGTCGGCGCCACCACCCGGAAGGGGAAGGTCACGGCTCCGCTACGCGACCGCTTCGGCATCGACGAGAAGCTGGACTACTACGAGCCTGAGGAACTAGCCCTCATCATCACCAGGTCCGCCGGGATCATCGACATCGAGATCACCCCCGGGGCCGCCACGCTCATCTCGGAGCGCAGCCGGAGCACTCCTCGGATCGCCAACCGGCTCCTGGCCCGGGTCCGGGACTACGCCGTGGCGCGGGCATCAGGCGTGGTCGACACCGACGCCGCCGAGGAGGCATTGAAGGTCTTCGAAGTCGACCTCCTGGGCCTGGACAAGGTCGACCGTGAGATTCTCTCAGCGGTCGTCGAGCGTTTCGGTGGCGGGCCGGTTGGCCTGTCCACCCTCGCTATCGCCGTTGGCGAGGAGCCGGAGACCGTGGAAGACGCTTACGAGCCGTTCCTCCTCCAGTCCGGTCTCCTCAAGAGGACGCCACGCGGCCGCGTGGCGACCGAGCGTGCGTATGCGCACTTGGGCATCTCGCAACCGGAGCCGCCGCAGGGCTCTCTGCTCTGACCCACCTACTCTCGCCTGGTGCGGGTCGCCGACTTCGAATATTCCCTTCCTGAGGACTCGATCGCCCAGGAGCCCGCTGAGCCCAGGGACTCATCGCGTCTCCTCGACACGAGGGACATGTCGGACCATCGGTTCCGTGAGATCGCCGACCTCCTCGAACCGGGTGATCTGGTGGTCGTCAACGAGACCAGAGTCCGCTACGCCCGGGTCGAGGGACACCGCCAGGGCACGGGTGGCAGAGTCGAGCTCCTGTTCCTGGAGCGGCTTCCGGACGGGTCGTGGGAGGCCCTGGCGAGACCGGCGCGCCGCCTCCGACCTGGCGTGGTGATCGAGCTGGCCGAGGGCTCGGTGGTGATCGAGGACAACCTCGGCCACGGCCTGATGCGGATCAGCCTCGACCATGCCGATGGCGAGGCCCTTCTGGAACGGATCGGGAGCATGCCGTTGCCCCCCTACTTCACAGGTCATCTCGACGACCCCGAGCGCTACCAGACCCTGTTCGCCGCTACTCCGGGCTCGGCGGCGGCTCCCACGGCAGGGCTCCACTTCACCCCCGCGGTGGTGGACAGCCTGGCCGAGCGCGGGATCGGCATGGCGACGGTCGACCTTCATGTCTCCCTCGACACCTTCCGCCCGATGGCGACGGAGCACGTTTCCGAACATCGGATGCACTCCGAGTGGTGCTCGGTTCCGGAAGCGACGGCCGAAGCCATCGCCTCCACCAGGGAGAGCGGCGGCCGGGTGGTTGCCGTCGGGACCACCGTGGTGCGGACATTGGAGAGTCGCGCCGCCGGTGACGGGCTGGTCCGGCCAGGATCGGGGGCCACCGAACTCTTTCTCACGCCCGGATCCGAGTTCGAGGTGGTCGACCTGGCAGTGACCAACTTTCACATGCCCGCGTCGACATTGATCGTCCTCGTTGCCGGGTTCATGGGGCCGGAGTGGCGCACGGCATACGAGACCGCTCTGCAGCGTGGCTATCGGTTCCTGTCTTTCGGCGACGCCATGCTGGCTGCGCGCCATGTGCCTTAGCCTGGAGACCTATGACGCCTGTCAACTGGACCGAGGTCGCGTCTGACGGGTCGGCCCGGACCGGCTGGCTAGACACACCGCACGGACGCTTCCGGACGCCCATGTTCATGCCTGTAGGGACCCGGGCGACTGTCAAGGCCGTCGACACGGAGGACCTCGCCGCCATCGGTGTCGGCGTCGTCCTGGCCAACACCTACCACCTCATGCTTAGGCCCGGTGCGGCCCTCGTCGCGGAGATGGGGGGGCTGCACAGCTTCATGGGATGGAACCGGGGGATCCTCACCGACTCCGGCGGCTTCCAGGTCTTCTCGCTGGACCCGCGTATCGACGAGGAGGGCGCGGAGTTCCGATCCGTATACGACGGGAGTCGGGTCCATCTCACTCCCGAGGAGTCGATCCGGTTCCAGGAGATGCTGGGGGCCGACATCGCCATGGCCCTCGACCTGTGTGTCGGCCTGCCCGCCTCCAGAGAGATCGTGGAACAGGAGATGCGACGCACCCTGCGCTGGGCGGAGCGAAGCCTGGAGGCGCACCAGCGTCCCGATCAGGCGCTGTTCGGGATCGTCCAGGGAGGGACCGAGCCCGACCTCCGGGCCGAGAGCGCCGTCGCGACAGCGGCTCTGGGCTTTCCGGGGTTCGGCATCGGGGGCCTGGCCGTGGGCGAGACCCTTGCCGAGCGGAACCGGGCGCTCGAGATCGTCGCCGCCAACCTTCCCGCATCCAAACCCCGGTATGTGATGGGTCTCGGCGACCCCGAGGGCCTGCTGGACGCAGTGGCGCGGGGCGCCGACATGTTCGATTGTGTCATCCCGACACGACTGGCACGGCACGGGCGGGTGATGACCTCGCACGGGGACTTCAACCTGAAGCGGGCCGAGTTCGAGAGGGACCCGGCTCCGATCGAGCAGGGCTGCGGGTGTCCCACCTGCTCCCGGCACACCCGGGCTTATCTGCGTCACCTGGTCCGGACCAAGGAGCTGACCGGTCACCGGCTGCTCACGATTCACAACCTCTGGTATCTGGCCCGTCTCATGGAGTTGGCGGCCGACGCCGTGGCCGCGGGCCGCTACGCCGACTTCGCCCGGGAGGTAAAAGAGCGCCGCGCCGGCTCGCAGTTGCAGGCCGGTCCGGCCTAACCTCCCGCCGATACCTACCGGAGGAACCGTGAACGCCGTCGTCTTTGCTGCCGAGGAAGCCGCCCCGGCCAACCCCTATTCGTCACTGATTTTCCTCGTCCTGATGGGGGCCGTCTTCTACTTCCTCATCATCCGCCCCCAGCGCAAGCGGTCCAAGGCTCAGGCCGAGCTGACCGCCAACCTCGCAGTGGGTCATCAGGTGCGGACGATCGGTGGTATCCACGGCACCGTGCTCTCGATGGACGAGGACAGCGTCCTCCTCCAGGTCGAGGACGGGAAGATCCGGGTGGCCCGCCGGGCCATCGGCAGCCGCGTTGGCGCGGACGAAGCCTGACCGCTCCGTAGACTTCACTGCGTGGAAGACCTCCGCTCCCTGATCCGGGACATTCCGGACTTTCCCGAGCCGGGAGTGATGTTCAAGGACATCACGCCGGTTCTGGCCGATCCGGTCGCGTTCGACAACCTCATCGAGGCCATTGCGGCTCCCTACCGGGGCACCGGTGTCACCGCCGTGGCGGGCATCGAGGCCCGAGGGTTCACGCTGGCCGCCCCGGTGGCCCTGGCGCTGGACGCCGGCTTCATTCCCATCCGCAAGCCGGGAAAGCTGCCCTACGAGACCATTCGCGAGGACTACGCCCTGGAGTACGGGACCGACGCCCTGGAGATCCACGTCGACGCCGTCGAAGAAGGGGAGAAGGTCCTCCTGGTGGACGATGTGATCGCCACCGGTGGGACGGCCGCAGCGGCCGTGCGCCTGCTCCGTGGAATCGGCGCCGATGTGGTGGGGTTCGCGGTGTTCATCGAGCTGGTCTTCCTCTCCGGGACCCAGATGCTCGACGGAGTGCCGATCCATGCCCTCGTCCGATACGACTGACACCAAGGTGCCGGCGGCGATCGCCCGCCTGGTCGACTCCTTCACCGGTCACCACCCCGATGGGGATGTCGACCCGATAATCCGCGCTTACGAGTTGGCGGCCAGAGCCCATGAAGGTCAGGTGCGCAAGACGGGCGACCCTTACATCACACACCCCATTGCCGTCGCCGAGATGCTCGCCGATTACGGACTCGACACGCCGACCATCACCGCCGCCCTCCTTCACGACACCGTCGAGGACACGGACGTCACCATGGACCAACTCCGGTCGGAGTTCGGCGAGGAGGTGGCGCGCCTGATCGACGGTGTCACCAAGCTCGACCGGGTCCGGTTCAGCAACCGGGAGCAGGCGCAGGCGGCGACCATCCGCAAGATGGTCGTGGCCATGGCCCAGGACGTCCGGGTCCTGATCATCAAGCTCTTCGACCGTCTCCACAACTTGAGGACCGTCTACGCCCTCCGGGAGGAGAAGCAGGCCCGGGTGGCCCGGGAGACCCTCGACGTCTACGCCCCGCTGGCCCATCGGCTCGGGGTCCAGGAAATCAAGCACGAGTTCGAGGACCGCTGCTTCGCCATCCTTTACCCCGGTCAGAACGCCGAGATCCAGGCCCGCCTCGCCGAGGCCGCGCCCGAGAGGGAGGCGTTCTTGGAGAAGATGGTCGCCGAGATCGCCGGGATGCTCGACGATGCCGGCATTGACGCCAAGGTCACCGGACGCCCCAAGCACCAGTACTCCATCTATCGCAAGATGATGGAGCAGAACCGCCCGTTCGAGGACATCCACGACCTGATCGGGATCCGCATCGTCACCGAGAACACCAGAGACTGCTACGCCGCGCTGGGCCTGATCCACAGCAACTGGGTGCCGGTGACCGGGCGGTTCAAGGACTACATCGCGATGCCCAAGATCAACCTCTATCAATCGCTGCACACGACGGTCATTGGTCCCGATGGCAAGCCGATCGAAGTCCAGATCCGCACCGAGGAGATGCATCAGCGAGCTGAGGCCGGCATCGCGGCGCACTGGAGATACAAGGAGGGGGACATGGCCGAGGTCCCCACCCTCAACATCGAGGCTCTGGACGAGGACCCGGAGGAATTCCTGGCCAACCTCAAGCTCGACCTCTACCAGGACGAGGTCTTCATCCTCACTCCGGGCGGCGACGTCAAGGAACTCCCGCGTGGCTCCACCTGTGTCGACTTTGCCTACAGCGTGCACACCGAGGTCGGCCACCGCTGTGTCGGCGCCCGGGTGAACGGGCGGCTGGTGCCTCTGTCCACGCGGCTCGAGTCCGGCGACATTGTCGAGGTGCTCACCTCGAAATCGCCAGACGCCGGCCCCAGCCGGGACTGGCTGGGATTCGCTCGGACCGGCAAGGCCAAGGCCAAGATCAAGCAGTGGTTCCAGAAGGAACGACGCGACCAGGCTCTGGCCGAGGGTCGCGAAGCGCTCCAGGCACTCTTCAAGCGCGAGGCGCCCGAACTGACGCCTGCGGAGCGCGAAGAGCACCTAGAGAAGATCGCCACCGAATTGGGACAGAAAGACGCCGAGACGATGGCCGCGACGCTCGGGGATGGCAACCTTTCCTTGGACAGCATTACGGTTCGTCTGCAGCGGATCCTGGCGCCCGACACCGGGGACGCGCTCTTCCGGCCTCAGCGCCGCCGTCGGCCCGTCGGAGCGGCGAAGGTTGTAGTCGAGGGCCAGGACGACATGCTGGTCAGTCTCGCCCGGTGCTGCTCACCTGTCCCTGGCGACCCGATCGTCGGCTATGTCACGGTCGGGCGGGGAGTCTCGGTGCACCGCGCCGACTGCACCAACGTGATCTCGCTGTCCGGTCGACGGGAGCGCGCGGTCGAGGTGGCATGGCCCGCCGACTCGGTGGGGTCGTTCGTGGTCTGGATTCAGGTGGAGGCGCTCGACCGGACTCGCCTGCTGCGGGACGTGACCCAGGTTGTGTCGGACACGGGCGCCAACATCACGGCGTCGTCGACCGCCACGAACGAGGATCGTGTCGCGGTCCTCAAATACGAAGTCGAGCTCTCCGACCCGAGCCAGCTGGGCAGGCTTCTCTCCGACATCCGCGGCGTCGAAGGTGTGTACGCGGCGTTCCGGCTGGCCAACGACCCGTCCGCTTCGTGATCATCCGCCAGATCCCCACCTGGGTCGCCGCCACCAACGCTTGGGTCGTCGCCGACGAGCCCGGAGGCGTGGCCTTCGTAGTCGACGCCCCGCCCGAGCCCGACGAGATCGGGGAATACATCGCGGAGCTTCGCCTGACAGTGGCCGGGATCCTGCTTACCCACGGCCACGTCGATCACATGGGCGGCTCGGGTGCTCTGGCCGCCCGGACCGGCGCCGGGGTGTGGATCCACCCCGACGACGACTTCCTGACGCTCGACCCTGCGACCCAGCTGCGGCGGCTGTTCGGGATGGTGCCCCCCGGCGACTACGAGGCGCCGAAGGAACTGTCCCGGCTGGCCCACGGCCAGCAGCTGTCGCTGGCGGCAAAGACGATCGAAGTCGTCCACACGCCGGGGCACACTCCCGGCCACTGCTGCTTCCACCTCCCGGACGAGGGAGTCCTCTTTTCCGGAGACCAGCTGTTCGCAGGCAGCATCGGCAGAACCGACTTACCCGGCGGGTCCTACGACGACCTCATGGCCTCCATGCGGGACCGTGTCATGGTCCTCGATGACAGTGTGCAAGTGCTCCCCGGGCACGGGCCCGAGACCACGATCGGCGGCGAGCGGCGCAACAACCCGTTCCTCGTGGGCGACCCGGGCCACCGGTAACCTGCCCGCCTCATGAGTTTTCGGCCCCCCAAAGGCACCGCGGACCTGTTGCCGCCTTTGTCGCAGACGTGGCGGGACGCCATGCTGGCATGGGAGGACCTCTCCGCGACCTACGGATATCCGCTTGTCGCCACGCCGATCTTCGAAGCGACCGAACTGTTCGAGAGGGGAGTGGGCGACACCAGCGACGTGGTCACCAAGCAGATGTACACCTTCGAGGATCGGGGCGGCCGGTCCGTCACCCTTCGTCCCGAAGGCACCGCCGGGGTGGTCAGGGCATACCTGAACGCCGGGATCCAGGGGGCATGGAAGGGTGCCTACTCAGGGCCGTTCTTTCGCTACGAACGTCCTCAGGCGGGGAGGACCCGCCAGTACTGGTCGGTGGGCGTCGAGTACCTGGGGGTGGAAGGCGCTGTCGCCGACGCCGAGGTCATCGAGTTGGGGTATCGCTTCATCACCCAGGTGGGAGTCGACCGACTGGAACTGAGGATCAACAGCATCGGGGACCCAGAATGCCGCCCTGCATATGTGGCCGTCCTCCGTTCCTATCTCGAGGGCATCAAGAGCGATCTAAGTGAGAATTCAGTGGAACTGATCGAGACCAACCCTCTCCGCGTCCTCGACTCCAAGGTCGATCGAGACGTGCTCAGAGACTCTCCGCGGATGGTCGACGCCCTTTGCGACGCATGCGCCATCCACTACCAGCAGGTGAAGGCGCTCCTCGACAGTCTCGGAATCTCATATGTGGAGGACCCACGGCTGGTTCGGGGGCTCGACTACTACACCCGTACCGCATTCGAGTACATCGGGACGGGGTTGGATGCGGCCCAGAATGCGGTCGGGGGAGGGGGCCGTTACGACGGGCTTGCGGCCACACTCGGCGGCGCCCCCACTCCCGGGGTCGGCTTCGGCCTCGGTTTCGATCGGATACTCCTGGCTGCTGGAGCCGAGGGCTACACACACCTCGACGCCTTCCTGGTCTCCGAAGTCGGCCCCGAGCGAGCCTTCCTGTTCGCGTCCATGCTGAGAGCCGACGGCTTTCGGATCGATTTCGACGCCGAAGGGCGCTCCGTGAAGGCCCAGTTCCGGGCCGCACGCCGGCTCGAGCCCCCGGTGATCCTGGTCTTGAAGGAGGACGGTTCGGTGGACGCTCAGACCGAGGGGGACAGGGCGACTCTCGCTCTGGAAGGGGTGTC
>CAZGWX010000163.1:0-5961 GCA_964529515.1 uncultured Acidimicrobiaceae bacterium | reverse complement strand
AGACCGAGATGGTGCTGATCGTGCCGATCTACGAAAAGGAGGATGACGGCTTCCTCTACAACACCGCCGCGGTGATCGAGCGGGACGGCACCTATCTCGGCAAGTACCGCAAGACCCACCTCCCCCACGTCAGCGGATTCTGGGAGAAGTTCTACTTCCGCCCCGGCAACACCGGCTACCCGATATTTGACACGGCCGTCGGCCGAATCGGGGTCTACATCTGTTACGACCGTCACTTCCCCGAGGGCTGGAGAGCACTGGGCCTCGCCGGAGCCAAGATCGTGTTCAACCCGTCGGCGACCAGCCGCGGCCTGTCCATGTACCTCTGGAACCTGGAGCAGCCGGCAGCAGCGGTGGCCAACGAGTACTACATCGGGGCGATCAACCGGGTCGGCAAGGAGGAGTACGGCGACAACGACTTCTACGGCTCGTCCTACTTCGTCGATCCTCGCGGACAGATGGTCGGTGACCCGGCATCCGACACCGACGAGGAGGTGATCGTGCGCGACCTCGACATGGACAAGATCGACGAGGTCAGAAAGGTCTGGGCCTTTTACAGAGATCGCAGACCCGACGCCTACGGCGCCCTGGTCGAGCCCTGAGGAGCGCACATTGGCAAGAACGCTGATCAAGGGCGGCACAGTCGTCACGGCCGTCGAGCAGATGGACGCCGATGTCCTCATCGAGGACGGCAAGGTCACCGCCCTGTTGGCAAGAGGGCACGGGATCGAGGCCGACGAGTCCATCGACGCCACGGGAAAGCTGGTGATCCCGGGCGGTATCGACGCCCACACCCACATGGAGCTGCCGTTCGGAGGCACCTCCGCGGCGGACACCTTCGAGACCGGTACGCGCGCCGCGGCGCACGGCGGGACTACCACCGTCATCGACTTCGCCGTTCAGGTGAAGGGCGAGTCGGCGATGGCCGGCTGGGAAAAGTGGATGGAGAAGGCCAGGGGCAACTGCGCCATCGATTACGGCTTCCACATGATCACGGGCGACATCAACGACCAAACCCTGAAGGAGATGGAGCTGCTGGTCGACGAGGGAGTCACCTCCTTCAAGATGTTCATGGCCTACCCGGGCGTCTTCTACTCGGACGACGGCGACATCGTGAGAGCGATGCAGAAGGCGGCCGACGACGGCGCCACCATCTCCATGCACGCCGAGAACGGCATCGCCATCGACGTACTGGCCGCCCAAGCCCTCGACCGGGGCGAGACCGACCCGATCAACCACGGACTCGTTCGCAAGTCGATCCTGGAAGGCGAGGCCACCCACCGGGCGATCCGGCTCGCCGAAGTGACGGGCGCCCAGCTGTACATCGTCCACCTCACGGCGAAAGAGGCTCTCGACGAGGTGATCGCGGCGCGAGACCGTGGTCTGCCGGTGTTCGCCGAGACCTGCCCGCAGTACCTCCTCCTCGACCTGGAGGACCTCGGAAACGAGTTCGAAGGCGCCAAGTACGTGTGCTCCCCACCGCTGCGGGATCGGGCCGCCGGCCACCAGGAGCGGCTGTGGCAGGGCCTGCGCACCGACGACCTGCAGATCGTCGCCACCGATCACTGCCCGTTCTGCATGGGTGACCACCCGAAGTTCGGGACCCAGAAGCAGCTGGGTCAGGGCGACTTCACCAAGATCCCCAATGGCATGCCTGGCGTCGAGGACCGGATGGAGCTCATCTACACCCACGGCGTGGGCAAAGGGCGGATCAGCCTGAATCGCTTCGTCGAGATCACCTCCACCGCACCGGCAAAGATGTTCGGTCTCTATCCCCGCAAGGGCACCATCGCGGTCGGGTCCGATGCCGACATCGTGATCTTCGACCCGGGAGTCACCCGCACGATCTCAGCCGAGACGCACCACATGTGGGTCGACTACTCCGCCTACGAGGGGTGGGAGGTCACGGGAGTGGTCTCACAGGTCCTCTCCAAGGGCCGGCTGATCGTCTCCGAAGGCGACTACCTCGGCGAGGCGGGCCACGGCGAGTATCTCCGGCGCGGACTGAGTCAACTGCGGTGATGCGGTCGGGGACCTGACCGTGGACTTCGGAGTCGTTCTACAGACCGACCCCCCGGCGAGCAGAGTGATAGAGCTCACCAAGATGGCAGAGGACCTCGGGTTCACCCACGGCTGGACCTTCGACAGCCACGTGCTCTGGCAGGAGCCCTACGTCATCTACTCGCGGATGCTCGCCGAGACCGACCGCATGGTGGTGGGGCCGATGGTCACCAACCCCGGCACACGCGATTGGACGGTGCTGGCGTCGCTCTTCGCCACTCTCAACGACATGTACGAGGGGCGGACGGTCTGCGGGATGGGACGTGGCGACTCGGCGCTGCGCTACATCGGCGAGCCGCCCAAGTCCCTCGAGACCATGGTGGAGTCGATGCGGGTCATCAAGCAGCTCGTAGCCGGCGGGGAGGTGGAGTTCAACGGCAAGACCATCTCCATCCCGTGGATCAAAGAGGGCTGGAACCTACCCATGTGGGTCGCCGGATACGGGCCGAAGGCTTTGCATACAATCGGTACCCATGCCGACGGCTACATCCTCCAACTCGCCGACCCTCAGATCCTGGAATGGACCGTGGGGGCGGTCCGCCAGGCGGCCGCGGAGGCCGGACGCGACCCGAAAGAGTTGAAGATCTGTGTCGCAGCACCTGCGTACGTCGGCGACGATCTCCCCGATCAGCGGGACCAGCTCAGGTGGTTCGGCGGCATGGTCGGAAATCACGTCGCCGACATGGTGAAGCGATACGGGGAGGACACGTCAAAGGTGCCTGCGGTGCTCCTCGACTACATCAGGGGCCGCGAGGGCTACGACTACGACCACCACGGACGGTCGGGCAATCCGTCCACCGACTTCGTACCCGACGACATCGTCGATCGTTTCTGCGTCCTCGGGCCGGCGAGCGACCACATCGCCAAGTTGTCGGTCTTGCGCGACCTGGGGGTTGATCAGTTCGCCATCTACCTGATGCACGACGACCAGGAAGGCACTCTGCGCGTCTATGGGGATCAGGTGATTCCTGCCCTGGGCTGATTAAACAGCCTCCGCCTTCTTCAGACCCACGGATTAGTCCCCCAGAGCGAAGCGAATGGGGGGAAGGTACTGCCGCCGTGGAACGAGGCCGGGGTAGGGAGGCGGCCAGAACTCCCACTGTGAATCCGGAACCTCCAGCGTCGATCGGTTCTACGCTCCCTGGAGTGAAGGTCGGCGGATCGATGACCGAGTTGGTGGGTGAGACTCCAATCGTGCGTCTCGGATCCATCGTGCCCCCTGGGGCGGCCGACGTCTACGTGAAGTTGGAGTGGTTCAACCCCACCGGCTCATACAAAGACCGGATGGCCCTCGCCATGATCGAAGAGGCGGAAAAACGCGGCGACCTCCGACCCGGCATGACGGTCGTGGAGTACACCGGCGGGAGCACGGGATCGTCGCTGGCGTACGTGTGCGCAGTAAAGGGCTACAGATTCAAGGTCGTGTCCTCGGATGCCTTCTCGCCGGAGAAATTGAGGACGATGCGGGCTTTCGGCGCCGAGCTGACAATCGTGCCTAGCGTCGGGGGCCAGGTCACACCCGACCTCACGCCCCGGATGATCGAGACGGCGGCGGCACTAGCCAGCGAGCCTGACACGTACTGGACCAACCAACTCCATAACAGCGACAGCCTGGTCGGCTACCGGAGTCTGGGCCGGGAACTGATTGCCCAGATGGATCGACCGATGGACGTCTTTTGCGCGGCGGTGGGCACGGCCGGACTGGCGATGGGAGTGTCATCGGCCATTCGGGAGGCCGGACTGGAGAGCCGCGTGGTCGTCCTGGAACCAGCTTCCACACCCGTCATCTCGGGTGGTTCACCGGGGAGCCACCGGGTGGAGGGGATCGGCGTCGGTTTCATCCCTCCCCTTCTGGACGCAACGATGTACGACGAGGCCCGCCCCATCGACGAGGGGAAGGCGCGCAAGACCGCGCGCCGACTGGCTGCCGAGGAGGGTCTGCTGGCGGGCACTTCGACCGGCCTCAACGTGACGGGGGCGATCGAGCTGGCGACTGAACTCGGCCATGGAAAGGTGGTGGTCACCGTGGCCGTCGACACCGGTCTCAAGTACCTATCGGGCGATCTCTTCGCCTGAGTGCCTTCGCGAAGTGATCGCGACCGTGAGCCCGCTCAGTGCTCTTTGGCCATAGCGATGGCCATACCGGCGAAGCCACCGGCGAACACCCCGAACGAGATGCCGGGGAGGAGTGCTGCGCCCACCGAGTGCAGGAAGTCGAGGTCGGTGGACAACCAGAACGTCAGGATCATCACGATCATCCCCGCTGGAATGCCAAAGAGAATCCCCCTGGTGATCGACGCTCCCATGTTGCTGTCCTGCCCGGTGTCTGGGGTGTCGTGTTCAGTCTCGGCCATCGCGGCTCAGCCTAGTTGCGCGGTTTCTTCCCGTCCGCTCGTCCGATCCGCCTCCAGGTCGAGGCCGCGCACCTTGAGGAAGAACGGAAGCTGGATGAGATAGACCAGACCGCCGGCGATGTAGCCAACCCCCAGCGACCAGACATCGGCCACCCTGCCCAGGGCCGGCTGGGCGACTACTCCCCCCGCGGACCCCATCAGTGACGAGAACGAGAGGACCGTCGCCCGCTGCTGGGAGGGGATGACCTGGTTGAGATATGCCTGACGCATCGGGGTGGCGATGGCACCGAGCATGGCCACCATGGCGAGGAGGGCGATGGCCACCCAAAATCCCACGGGTGTGGGCAACAGGCCGGCGGCACCCACCAGGACGAGCCCGATGGCCGCCACGGCCACATTGAGCAAGAGGACCGCGGTGCGGGTCCGGAACCGCCGCGCCATCCAACCCACCGACGACCCGCCGACCATCTGCGATACCGCGAAGACCGCGGCGGCGATGCCGGCCACCCACACTGCCGATGGATCGCCCAAGAGCTCGAGCAGATAGGGCTGGAAGGCGTAGAAGACCCAGATGAACACTCCGTCGGCGAAGAAGGCCGCCAGCATGAAGAGACGGACCGGCGGGTTGCGCCAGCCATGCTCGATCGAAGCCTTCAGGACCGTCCGAACCTCGTTTCGCACCGACCCGTTGCGCTTTGGTTCGAATCCGATGTCGTGCATCCAGATCGCCGCGGCGGCAATGACCAATAACAGCGCGCCCGAGCGGAACAAGTAGGGCAAGCCGAGGCTTATCTGACCGAGGAACCCACCAGACACCGTTCCGATGAGCATCGCCGCTCCCATCACGGTCTGGCCCCGGCCGAAGACCGTCTCCACACCCTTGCGGTATCCCGTGGCGTCGAGCGCGTCCACCAGCCACGCTTCGGTGGCACCGGTGAAGAAGGTGAAGCCCAGCCCGATCAAGGCAGAAACGAGGATCCAGAGGATGATCCCGCCCTCGATGTACCACAGCCCGAGATAGGCGAGCGTGGCGACCAGGAGCGTTACGGCACCGAGGATGAAGGAGGCGCGGCGCCCTGCGGTGTCCGCGACGACGCCGGTGGGCACCTCGAACAACACCATCCCGGCGGTGAATGCTGCGTTGGCGACGAACGCCTCGGTGAGGTTCAACCCCGCGTCGAGGAGGAAGAGAGTGTTGACCCCCCAGATAAAGGATGCCGCCAGCGTCTGGAGAAAAGTCAGAACGAGATAGGTCTTGATGATGCGGCTTGAGGTCATGTCATGGCACTGGCCAGCCCGGTTAGCGTAGGCGGCAGATGTACACCCCCTATGAACAACGAAAGAACGAGATTCCTTTCGCTGCGGCGGAGTACATCTCGTTCGCTTCCCGGGCGTCGTTCCTCGGAGTGCCCGCCGTCAAGCCCGACGACCTCGGCGACGGCGACGTGGTCATCGTCGGCGCCCCCTTCGACTGGGGCACCACCTACCGCCCCGGAGCCAGGTTCGGGCCGTCGGCCATCCGCAATGCCGACTACGGGGCCATGGA
>CAZGWX010000162.1:0-2533 GCA_964529515.1 uncultured Acidimicrobiaceae bacterium | reverse complement strand
GGTCGTGGGCCGCGACCGGGACGAGTCCTATGGCAACGCGTTGATCCTCGGTGCGCTGGAGGGTCTTGGCGCTGAGCTCGCGGCGAAGAAGGTGACGGAGTTGGATATCTCGGCGCTGGTTGACATCAACGACAGGCTGGCGTCGGCAACGACGGACGCCGAGAGGATGGCTTTGGACCGAGACTTCCACAGTCGTGTGACCGAGATCAACGGCTCCCCCGTGCTCACTTCCCAGATCAGCCTCATGTGGCGCAACATGGGTTCGGGGGCGATTCTGGAGACGCCGGTCGACGAGTTGGTCAGGGAACACCAAATGATCATCGACGCCCTGTCCGTCGGCGACTGCTCGGAGGCTCGGGACGCCACCACCAGCCACGTCATCGAGGGCTTCAGGAGCCTGGCGCCGGTGGAGTCCTAGTACTCGGCTCCCCGTAGCCTCATGGCGTGGACGACGCGCCGATCACCGACGAGGAGCTCTGGGAGCTCATCGACTCGGTCGAGGACGAGGAGCTTTCGCCTCCTCCCCGGTGGCGCCGAACCGCCCTGATCGTGGTCGCCGCCATCACGGCCGCCGCGATGGCGTTCGTCCCCCTCTACAACCTGTTCGATGCCCGGCGCACCGTTTCTCACGCCGGTCTCGAGGTCTGTGGCGTCGACTACTGCGTGGTCCAGGAGGCCGTCATCGAGGCCGGATTGCTGGCAGCGTCGGGACGTCTCTCCAACGAGATCCTCACCGAGGATGAGGCACGGACGCTGGCCGACAGCATCGCCGGCTTCCTCGACATCGAGCCGGTCGGACTCACGGTCGTCGACCGACTAGAAGACGGACAGGCCGGCGTCTACCAGCCGTCTTCGCGTCAGATTCTGATTCGCCGACCAGCGAACTCCTGGGTGGTCGCCCACGAGATGGCCCACGCCGTTTCCACCGGCCACGGGGACGACTTCATCCAAGCCCTCCTCGACATCGCTATCTGGCTCGATCGTTGACTCGGTGGTCGAGGCCCGCTTGCCGCCGGTACCTTCGTGGCCAACGGACTACGAGTGACGGAGGTGGCGGATGGAATTCGACCTGAGTGACGAGGTGGTGGTGATCACCGGGGCGAGCCGTGGTCTCGGGGCGGGGATGGCAGAGTGGTTCGCTGCCGGGGGAGCCCGACTGGGGCTTTGCGCCCGGCGGATGCCGCAAATCTCACCCCAGATGAACGAGCGGGTCGTCGCCATGTCGTTGGACGTGACCGACGCCGAGGCGGTGGCATCGTTTGCCGACGACGTCAAGGCGAAACTGGGTCCGCCCACCCTGTGGATCAACAACGCCGGTGTCCTCGAGCCCGTGGTCAAGGCGAGGGACCTCGACTTCGACAGTCTCATGGAGCATCTGGCCGTCAACGTCGGTGGTGTCCTCAACGGTCAGAACGCCTTTCTGGGGACCCTCGAAGAGGCGGGCACCAGGGGAACGCTGGTCAACATCAGCTCGGGAGCCGCCAGGGAGGGGCGTCCCGGATGGGCCGCCTATTGCGCCGGCAAGGCCGCCGTGGAACGGATCACCGAGACGGTGGCCCAGGAGGAGACAGATCTGCTCGAGAATGCCCTCGCAGTCTCACCTGGACTGGTCGACACCGACATGCAAGCCCTCATCCGCACCAAGGGCGAGGACGTCCAGCCCAATGTCGAGTGGTTCCGGGAACAGCACCGGCAAGGCGCCATGAACTCACCGGCCTGGGTCGCGCAATGGATCTACAAGTGGCACCGCGGTTTGGAGACACCTCAGGGCATCGCCTGTCGGGTTCCCGAGGAACCGGCGGGTGAGCGTCCGATGGTTCCTTCGAACTTGTTCGCCTGATCGAGCACAACGGCCGTCGCCAGGTTTCCCAACCGATGAGCTCCTGGCGACTCACTCAGCGCTGAGCCACAGTTGGGAGTCGGTGCCCTCCCGGGCGTCGTCGCGGGTGAGCACCGATAGGCGACCAACCCCCTCTAGAACGGCTCTCTCCACGTCGGCGAGACGGGGGACGCCGTTGAGCCGCAGCAACTCGAACAACTCCTCCCGTGTGAACTTCAGCTGGTCCAGCACGTCCTGGCGGATCAACCCGTTTTCGATCACCACCTGGGCCCGCCCTTCGAGGAGCCGCTCGAGAAACGGGTTGGTGGTCAACTGGGCGATGATCCGTTGTGCGGCCACCACCGTGGCGATCACGACGAAGCCGTGGACCAGCGGAACGTCCGGGTAGAACATCGGGTCGCCCACGGCGGAACCGAGCGCGACGATGATCACGAACTCGAACGGGCTCAGCTGGGCCATGCCTCGTTTCCCCATGAGGCGAACCATCAGCAGAGCGAACGAGTACAGGACCGCGGTCCTGATCACTATCTCCACCAGGAAGACGACGTCGCCGTCGCCGAAGAACATCTTGCCCCAGTCGATCATGTCGCCTCCAAACTCGAGAGCGTCTCGGATCGAGACTTCATGAGTTCATTCTGGCTGCAAGTTCGCGAAAATTGTTTACCGCTTCGACTTGCAGTCGTTCGACGACCG